>DAITLT010000076.1:4033-6190 GCA_036835505.1 Pseudomonas sp. | reverse complement strand
CCGGGGCCCTGGGCCAGCTGGAGGCCATTGCCATCCAACTGGCCGGCCTGCAGGGCTGCGCACAGCCACAGATCCAGCGCCCCTGGCTGAGCCTGTTTGCCGGCGACCATGGCGTGGTGGCGGAGGGCGTGTCGGCCTTCCCGCAGGCGGTGACGGCGCAGATGCTGCGCAACTTTGTCAGCGGTGGCGCGGCGGTTAGCGTGTTGGCGCGGGTGCAGCAGATCCCCCTGGAGGTGGTCGATCTGGGCACCATCGATCTCAATCTGCAATTGCCCGGCGTGCATCATCTGCGTCTGGGCGCCGGCACCGCCAACTTCACCCAGGGCCCGGCAATGAGCGCCGAGCAATGCCAACGGGCTCTGGCTGCCGGTCGTGATGCGGTGCTGCGCGCCCAGGCGGCGGGCAGCGATGTGTTTCTTGCCGGGGAGATGGGGATTGGCAATACCACCGCAGCTACGGCCCTGGCCTGCGCCCTGAGTGGGGCCGCGCCGGCACACCTGGTCGGCCCCGGCACCGGTCTGGATCAAGCCGGCGTCAGGCATAAGCAGGCGGTTGTCGAGCGTGCCCTGGCATTGCATGCCGAGCATTTGCATGAGCCCTTCGAAGCGCTGCGCCGGGTTGCCGGTTTTGAGCTGGCAGCTTTGGCTGGCGCCTACCTGGCCTGTGCCCAGGTGGGCATCCCGGCGCTGGTGGATGGCTTTATTTGCAGCGCCGCGGCGCTTGCGGCGCAGCGGCTGAATCCGGCCTGCGCGCCTTGGTTACTGTTTGCCCATGCTGGCGCCGAGCCTGGGCATCGCGCGCTGCTGGCAAGCCTGCAAGCACAACCCGTGCTTGACCTGGGCCTGCGCCTGGGTGAGGGCAGCGGCGCGGCCCTGGCCTTGCCGCTGCTCAAACTGGCCTGCGAGCTGCACGCCGGCATGGCTACCTTTGAGCAGGCCGCCGTGCAGGAGTCTCAAGCATGAGCCTGCACCTGGATTTACTGCGCCATGGTGAAACCACCGGCGGCAGCGGTTTTCGTGGCAGCACGGACGATGCGCTGACGGATCAAGGCTGGGCGCAAATGCACCAGGCGCTGAGCGATGTTGCCGGCTGGGACCTGCTGATCAGCTCGCCGTTGCAACGCTGCCGAATGTTTGCCGAGCAATTGGCGGCGGCACGCAAGGTGCCGCTGCGCATCGAAGCCGATCTGCGCGAGCTGCATTTTGGCGAGTGGGAAGGGCGCAACGCCGCCGAGATCCTGTTTGCCGACGAGCAGGCCCTGGGCCAGTTCTGGAACGATCCCTATGGCTACACGCCGCCGGCTGCCGAGCCGCTGCAGAATTTTGCCACGCGCGTGCTGGCCTGCGTGGCGCGCTTGAGCGATGAGCTGGCCGGCCAGCGTGTGCTGGTCATTACCCATGGCGGGGTGATCCGCCTGCTCCTGGCGCAGGCCCGTGGTTTGCCGCCCGCGCAGTTGCTGCAAGTTGACGTTCCCCATGCCAGCCTGCTGGGCGTGCGCTGGGATGCCGGTGAATTGAACGAAGTGACGCCATGTCGACTTTCCTGATCGCCCTGCAGTTTCTCACCCGTCTGCCGATCCGCCTGCCGGGCATGCCGGCGCCGGCTGCGGTGGGACGTTCGCTGCTCAGTTACCCGCTGGTCGGCTTGCTCATCGGTGCCTTATTGCTGAGTGTGCAGTGGGCGTTGCAGGAACAGCCGCCGGCCCTGCAGGCGGCCTTGTTGCTGGCGCTCTGGGTCGGCCTGACCGGCGGTTTGCATCTGGATGGTCTGGCCGACAGCGCCGATGCCTGGGCCGGTGGGTTTGGCGATCGCGAGCGCACCCTGGCGATCATGCAAGACCCGCGCAGTGGGCCGATCGCCGTGGTGGTGCTAGTGCTGGTGTTGCTGCTCAAGTTTGCCGCGTTGCTGGCATTGCTCCAGGCCAACCAGCCGCAGGCCTTGCTTCTGGCGCCCTGGATCGCTCGTGGCCTGTTGCCGTTGCTGTTTTTCAGCACCCCTTATGTGCGCCCCGGCGGGCTTGGTGCCGTGCTCGCCAGCCACTTGCCGCGCCGCGAATTGCCCTGGTGGCTGGCGGCCCATGGCTTGTTGCTGGGGCTGCTGGGCGCTGGCGGCGGCCTGCTGGCCTTGCTCGGCGCCCTGTTGTTGTTTGCCGCTCTG
>DAITLT010000076.1:0-4023 GCA_036835505.1 Pseudomonas sp. | reverse complement strand
GTGTCAGCGCCTGGGTGGTACCACCGGCGACACCGCTGGCGCCCTGGTGGAGCTGGCAGAGACGACGGTTGTGCTGCTGCTCGCGCTGGTCGGCGGCTGATTGCGTTGCTCGGCGCCTGGCTCGCCATTTGCCGCTGGAAATACCGCGCCAGGTTATCCCCCTTGGTATGTTATAGTGGCCGCCTCGCAATCCCCGAAATTGATAGATTTTCCTTTTATATCAATGGGTTGGTTGATGTCGGTCGAACTCGGCGGCAAGCGACTTTTTTGCAAACATCTCGTGTTTAAACCTCCAGTGTCCCTGGTTCGGTAAAGGCAGCCTTCGGGCTCCCGCCATTGTTCGGCGGGGTCGCCGCCGGATCGGCTACTGGCTCATCCCAACCCATGTGACCTTTGGTAGGGGTCACCACTAGGAGAGGAGGCGCCATGCCCACCATTACTCTTCCTGACGGCAGTCAGCGTTCGTTCGACCACCCGGTATCCGTGCTTGAGGTGGCCCAATCCATTGGTGCGGGCCTGGCCAAGGCTACGTTGGCCGGTAAGGTCAACGGCAAGCTGGTCGATGCCTGCGATTTGATCGAGGCTGACGCCACGCTGCAAATCATCACGCCCAAGGATCAGGAAGGCCTGGAGATTATTCGCCATTCCTGCGCGCATTTGATCGGTCATGCCGTAAAGCAACTCTATCCAACCGCCAAGATGGTGATTGGGCCGGTGATTGATGAAGGCTTCTATTACGACATCGCAGCCGAGCGCCCCTTCAGCATGGAAGACGTGGCGGCCATTGAGCAGCGCATGCAGCAGCTGATCGACACTGAATACGATGTGATCAAGAAGGTGACCCCGCGCGCCCAGGTGATCGAGCTGTTCCAGGCCCGTGGCGAGGACTACAAGCTGCGCCTGGTTGAAGACATGCCGGATGAGCAGGCCATGGGTCTGTATCACCACGAAGAATATGTCGACATGTGCCGTGGCCCGCACGTGCCGAACACGCGCTTTCTGAAGGCCTTCAAGCTGACCAAGCTGTCCGGCGCCTACTGGCGCGGCGATGCCAAGAACGAGCAGTTGCAGCGCGTGTATGGCACCGCCTGGGCCGACAAAAAGCAGTTGGCGGCGTATATCCAGCGTATTGAAGAAGCGGAAAAACGCGACCATCGCAAGATCGGCAAGCGCCTGGATCTCTTCCATACCCAGGAAGAGGCGCCAGGCATGGTGTTTTGGCACCCCAATGGCTGGACCCTGTATCAGGTGCTTGAGCAGTACATGCGCCAGATCCAGCGCGAGAACGGCTATTCCGAGGTGCGCACGCCGCAGGTGGTTGACCGCATCCTGTGGGAGAAATCCGGGCACTGGGGCAACTACGCCGAGAACATGTTCACCACCCAGTCGGAGAGCCGCGAGTACGCGATCAAGCCGATGAACTGCCCCTGCCATGTGCAGATTTTCAATCAGGGCCTGAAGAGCTACCGCGAGCTGCCGCTACGCCTGGCCGAGTTTGGCTCCTGTCATCGCAATGAACCTTCGGGTGCCTTGCATGGCATCATGCGGGTGCGTGGCTTTACCCAGGACGATGCGCATATTTTCTGCACCGAAGGGCAGGTTAGTCAGGAGGCAGCCGATTTCATCAAGCTGACTCTGCAGGTCTACGCCGACTTTGGCTTCGATAATGTCAAAATCAAGCTGTCGACTCGCCCTGACAAGCGTGTGGGCGACGATGCGTTCTGGGATCGTGCCGAGGCGGCGCTGGCCAGTGCGCTGGATGCTGCGGGCTTGCCTTGGGAATATCTGCCGGGAGAGGGCGCGTTCTACGGGCCGAAGATTGAATTCACCCTGCACGATTGCCTGGGCCGTGCCTGGCAGTGCGGTACGCTGCAGTACGATCCGAATATGCCGCAGCGTCTGGATGCGACCTATGTCGCCGAGGACAACAGCCGGCAGACGCCGGTCATGCTGCACCGCGCCATTCTCGGCTCCTTCGAGCGTTTCATTGGCATGCTGATCGAGCACTACGAGGGCGCTTTCCCGGCCTGGTTGGCGCCGACCCAGGCAGTAATCCTGAATATCACCGATAAGCAGGCTGAATTTGCCCTGGAAGTCGAGAAAACGCTCACTCAGAGCGGGTTTCGTGCCAAGTCTGACTTGAGAAACGAAAAAATAGGCTTTAAAATCCGCGAGCATACTTTGCTCAAGGTTCCCTATCTCTTGGTTATTGGAGATCGGGAAGTTGAGATGCAAACCGTCGCCGTGCGCACTCGTGAAGGTGCTGATCTGGGCTCCATGCCCGTCGCTCAATTCGCTGAATTCCTTGCGCAGGCGGTTTCCCGGCGTGGTCGCCAAGATTCGGAGTAATCATTATTAAGCGTGAAATGAGACAGGATAAACGAGCTGCACCGAAGGCCCCGATCAACGAGAATATCTCGGCCCGTGAGGTTCGGTTAATTGGCGCTGACGGTGAGCAGCTTGGGATTGTGTCAATTGAAGACGCGCTTCTTAAGGCTGAAGAGGCAAAGCTGGATCTGGTAGAGATTTCTGCCGATGCAGTGCCACCTGTTTGCAAGCTGATGGACTACGGCAAATCGATCTTCGAAAAGAAGAAGCAGATTGCTGCAGCGAAGAAAAACCAGAAGCAGATTCAGGTTAAAGAAATCAAGTTTCGTCCAGGGACGGAGGAAGGGGATTACCAGGTAAAACTACGCAACCTGGTACGTTTCCTTAGTGATGGGGATAAGGCCAAGGTATCGCTTCGATTCCGCGGCCGAGAGATGGCCCACCAGGAACTGGGAATGGAGCTGTTGAAGCGGGTTGAGACTGACCTGCTCGAATACGGCGCCGTTGAACAGCATCCTAAGATGGAAGGACGCCAACTGATCATGGTCATCGCCCCCAAAAAGAAGAAGTGACCAAAAGGGCACGGCAGGCCTTGCGGTTATGTTTATCAACTGAATGCGGAGTATCCGAACATGCCAAAGATGAAAACCAAGAGTGGTGCAGCCAAGCGTTTTCTTAAAACCGCTAACGGCTTCAAGCACAAGCACGCTTTCAAGAGCCACATCCTGACCAAGATGTCCACTAAGCGTAAGCGTCAACTGCGCGGTAGCACCATGGTGCATCCGTCTGACGTGGCAAAAGTGGCGCGCATGCTGCGCGTTCGTTAATCGGTCAAGATAGAGGAAATTACTCATGGCTCGTGTTAAGCGCGGCGTTATCGCTCGCAAGCGTCACAAAAAAATTCTGAAACTCGCTAAAGGCTACTACGGTGCGCGTTCGCGCGTATTCCGCGTTGCCAAGCAGGCAGTGATCAAGGCAGGCCAATACGCCTACCGCGACCGCCGTCAGAGGAAGCGTCAGTTCCGTGCCCTGTGGATCGCTCGTATCAATGCTGGTGCTCGTGTTAACGGTCTGTCCTACAGCCGTTTCATTGCCGGCCTGAAAAAAGCGTCCATCGAGATCGACCGTAAGGTATTGGCTGATCTGGCAGTGAACGAAAAAGCGGCGTTTGCTGCGATTGTCGAGAAAGCGAAAGCCACCCTGGCTTAAGTCCCCGACAATCACCGGGCTTGCCCGGTGCTAAACGTCACCAATAGGGGGAGAGCTTTCGGGCTCTTCCCCTATTTCGTATCTGGAGTTTGTACATGGAAAATCTGGATGCGCTGGTCTCTCAAGCACTTGAGGCCGTGCAGCGCGCTGAAGACGTAAATGCCCTGGAGCAGTTGCGGGTTCTTTATCTTGGCAAGAAGGGCGAGTTGACTCAGGTGATGAAGACCCTGGGCGATCTGCCGGCAGATGAGCGGCCGAAAGTCGGTGCGCTGATCAATGCGGCCAAAGAGCGTGTGCAGGATGTGCTCAATGCCCGCAAGGCATTGCTTGAGCAAGCGGAATTGTCGGCCAAGCTGGCCGCAGAATGTATTGATGTAACCCTGCCGGGGCGTGGTCAGGCTTCGGGCGGTTTACATCCAGTGACGCGCACGCTGGAGCGTGTCGAGCAGTTTTTCACCCGGATTGGCTACGGCATCGCCGAAGGCC
>DAITLT010000075.1:0-12713 GCA_036835505.1 Pseudomonas sp. | reverse complement strand
ATCATCACCCCCGGCTGGCGCAACAAGCTGATGGCCGCCTGGCCACGCCTGGCCCCACGCGCGCTGGTGCGCTACCTGGTGGGCAAGGTCAATCGCTCCACGTCGGTTCGTAAAGCCGACTAGGCCCGCCTGAGACCGATTAAACCTGTAGGCGCCCGCCTTAATCCGCACTCACCGTCCGCCCATCCGCCCAGGCCCGCAGCCGGGCCAGATCCTCGGCCATGACCACCGACAACGGCGAGCTGCTGTGGATCATCTGCAGCAGCAGCGCCTGATCAACACTCTGCTGGCGCGCCTGCGCCGCATACAGGGCGCTGACCACCGCCTGTTCGATCTCCGCCCCGGCAAAGCCCTCACAGGCCGCCGCCAATGCCGGCAGATCAAACTGTGCCGGCTCCAGCTCGCGGCGCTGCAGGTGGATGGCGAAGATCTCGGCGCGCACCTCGGCATCCGGCAGATCGACAAAGAACAGCTCGTCGAAACGCCCCTTGCGCACCAACTCCGGCGGCAGACGGTCGATGGCATTGGCGGTGGCCACCAGAAACACCGGCGCCTTGCGCTCGGCCATCCAGGTCAGCAAGGTGCCCAGCACCCGCTGGCTGACCCCACCATCCTGATCACCACTGGCCAGGCCCTTCTCGATCTCATCCATCCACAGCACGCAGGGCGCCATGCGCTCCGCCAACTGCAAGGCCTCGCGCAGGTTGCGCTCGGTTTCGCCGAAGAACTTGTTGTACAGGCAAGCGAAATCCAGGCGCAGCAGCGGCAGCCCCCACAGCCCGGCCACCGCCTTGGCCGCCAGACTCTTGCCGCCGCCTTGCACACCCACCAGCAGCACCCCCTTGGGCAGGTCTTCGGCCTTGGCGGCGTGGAACACCGGCTCGCGCTCACTCAGCCAGCGCTTGAAGGTGCGCAGGCCGCCGACCTCGGCGAAGCGCGCGGTGTCGTACTCGAAGCTCAGCACGCCCTCCAGATCCAACAGTTGGAACTTGCTCTTGTTCAGCTCCGGCAGGTCATCCTGGGTGATCGCGCCGTCATCGCAGATCACCCGCCGAGCCAGGGCTCGGGCTTCGGCGTGGCTCATGCCGCGCAGGTTTTTCACCACCTGCTGCAAGGTGCGGTTATCGGTGCGCACCCGCGCGCCGCGATTGGCCTCGCTCCAGCGCGTGGCCTCGTCGCGCACGATGGCCAGTAATTCATCTTCCGAGGGCAGCGCCAGGGCAAAGCGCGCCGCATAACGCTGCACTTCCACCGGTAATTTGAGGGCATGGGAGACCAGCACCAGAGTCGGCTTATGGGCGCCTTCGGCCAGGGCGATTTCCTTGAGCAGGCGCACCAGCTTGGGGTTATCGACCAGGAACGGATGCAGGTCGCAGAGCACATACAGATTGGGTTGCGGGTCGTGCTTGATCAGTTTCAGCGCCGCCTCCGGCTCCAGGCTGGCGCTTTCTTCACTCATGTCGGCGGCAAAGCCCAGGCGCTGCAAGCCTTCGGTCACCGCCCAGGTGTACAGCCCCAGGCCGCGCTTGACCGCCAGACTGGTGAGGGTCTCCAGCACCCGCCGCTCGTCCCAGGACTCGATCACCACCAGCTTGACCTTGGAGTCCAACACCAGCCCCAGGTCATGAATATCGTTTATCACTGCTGCTCCTTGTGCGTATCGGCGCCACTGGTCGGCCCCGATGGGCATGGTTACACTCTGCGGCTCAAATCATCAGCCGGAGGACTGTCCGTGGACTGTCTGTTCTGCAAGATCGTCGCCGGGGACATCCCCGCGCGCAAGCTTTATGAAGATGATCAGGTCGTGGCCTTCCACGACATCAGCCCGGCCGCGCCGGTACACTTTCTGGTGATCCCGAAAAAACACATCAGCACCCTCAACGACCTCGGCGAAGACGACAAAGCCCTGGCCGGCCATATCCTCTTCACCGCCCAGCGCCTGGCCGTTGAGCAAGGCTGCGAAGAAGGCTTCCGGGTGGTGATGAACTGCAACCCGCAGGGCGGGCAGACGGTCTATCACATCCACATGCATGTGCTTGGCCAGCGCCAGATGCAGTGGCCGCCGGGCTGATGCGCACTCAGTTGGCCCTGACGCTCAGCCTGCTACTGCCCCTGCCGACCCTCGCCAACGAGGCTGGCAGGGTGTTTCGCGATCCGCTGCACAATGGCCAGCAAGGCCCCGAACTGGTGGTGCTGCCCACTGGCCGCTTTCTTCTGGGTGATAGCCTGGGCCGCGGCAACGACAACGAGCGCCCAGCGCGTCCGGTCGAGATCAGCCAGCCCATCGCCATGGGCCGCTTCGAAGTTACCTTCGCCGACTGGCAGTTGTATGCCGATGCCACCGGCCAGGCCATGCCCGATAACGAGGGCTGGGCCATGTCGGCGCAGCGCCCGGTGATTCATGTCAGCTACTTTGCCGCCGTGGCCTATTGCCAATGGCTGAGCAAGGTCAGCGGTCAGACCTATCGCCTGCCCAGCGAAGCCGAATGGGAATATGCCGCCCGCGCCGGTAGCCAGAGTTACTACTGGTGGGGCGAGCAGCTCGACAGCAGTGAAGAGCAACCGCGCGCCCACTGTCGCGGCTGCGGCACACCGCGCAGCCTGGAATACAAGACCAGCCAGGTCGGCCAGTTCGCGGCCAATGCCTTCGGCCTGTACGACACCGCCGGCAATGTCTGGGAATGGACCGCGTCAAGCTTCGTTGCGCCCTATGACGGCCACGAACAGCGCCGCGCCGGCCTGCTCGACAACAGCCCCAGGGCGATACGCGGCGGCGCCTGGAACAGCGGCCCGGTGTACCTGCGCAGCAGCCTGCGCGACCTCAAGCAACCGCAGGTCAAGGACTACGCCCTGGGCTTGCGGGTGCTGCGCGAACTGCCCACCGTCGATCAGAATCAAGACCGCCACGCCGCCTTGGAGTAGACTCGCAGGCGTATCCCACCTGCACGCAGCCCGGAGCGCCCATGGCCAGCGAACGTCATTACTCACCCATTGACCGCCTGTTACTGCAAGCCGATGCGGCCATGCGCACCCTGCTGCCCTTCAGCGGCCAGGCCTATCGCCCGTCGCCGGCGATCGTCCAGCCCGAGGCCCAGCTCGACCCTGAGACCACCCGCCATGTGGCCGGCCTGATGCGCATCAACCACACCGGCGAGGTGTGCGCCCAGGCGCTGTACCAGGGCCAGGCGCTGACCGCCAAACTGCCCGAGGTGCGCAGCGCCATGGAGCATGCCGCCGAGGAGGAAATCGATCATCTGGTCTGGTGCGAACAACGTATCCGCCAGCTCGGCAGCCACCCCAGCGTGCTCAACCCGCTGTTCTACGGCTTGTCGTTTGGCGTCGGCGCAGTGGCCGGACTGATCAGCGATCGGGTCAGCCTGGGCTTTGTCGCCGCCACTGAAGACCAGGTGTGCAAACACCTCGACGAGCACCTCAGCCAGTTGCCGAGCGAGGACGAAAAATCCCGCGCCATCCTTGAGCAGATGCGCCGCGATGAGGAGCAGCACGCCAACAGCGCCCTGGCCGCCGGCGGCCTGCGCTTCCCGGCGCCGCTCAAATTCGGCATGAGCCTGCTGGCCAAGGTCATGACCAAGAGCACCTACCGGGTCTGACGCCGTAACCAGCAGTACAAAATGGCCGAGCCACTCTCCTAAACCGGCATCCCCGAATCAAACTCCGGCTACAAAAAAATGCCGCTCACTTGGCTTAAGTGAACGGCATGGGCCTGTTGCGATTTTTGTCGGCGGCCTCAGCGGGTGCCGAACACCACCATGGTCTTGCCTTTGACATGCACCAGGCCCTGCTCTTCCAGGGCCTTGAGCACACGGCCGACCATCTCGCGGGAGCAGCCGACAATGCGACCGATTTCCTGGCGGGTGATCTTGATCTGCATGCCATCGGGGTGGGTCATGGCGTCTGGCTGCTTGCACAGATCGAGCAGGGTGCGGGCCACGCGGCCGGTAACATCGAGGAAAGCCAGGTCGCCGACCTTGCGCGTGGTGTTGCGCAGGCGCTCGGCCATCTGGCTGCCGAGGGCGAAGAGGATGTCCGGGTCTTGCAAGGTCAGTTCGCGGAACTTGGCGTAGCTCAGCTCGGCCACTTCGCATTCAGTCTTGGCGCGCACCCAGGCGCTGCGCTCCTTCTCCACCCCTTCCTTCTCAAACAGGCCCATCTCGCCAAAAAAATCCCCGGAGTTGAGGTAGGCGATGATCATTTCCCGGCCGTCATCATCTTCGATCAGGATGGTGACCGAGCCCTTGACGATAAAAAACAGGCTTTCGCAGCGATCACCGGCGTAGATGATGGTGCTCTTGGCGGTGTAACGACGGCGGTGGCAATGGGCAAGCAGCTTGTCGAGATTCTTGATTTTGGGTGTGAGTGTAATAGCGACCATGCGCGAGTTCCGATAAAGAAAAGGTAAGTCCCTGTCCAGTAGACGAATTCTTATTAGTTATGCGGTCAGTGTGCCATTTATCCGACGCCAGCTTAACAGACAGTTACAGACCAACCTGGTGTTTTTGCGACGTGGCTAACACCTGGCCGGCCGAGATTGGTCTACGCCTGGGCGTTTGTCGGAGCCGCCAGGCCCTGTGCTAAGCTTGCGGCCCTTTTTGCAGTGGATACCTGGCGATGAAAGCACGCATCCAGTGGGCAGGCGAAGCCCTGTTTATCGGCGAATCTGGCAGCGGTCATGCCGTGGTCATGGACGGCCCGCCCGAGGCCGGCGGACGTAACCTGGGCGTGCGGCCGATGGAGATGTTGCTGATCGGCCTGGGCGGCTGCAGCAACTTCGATGTGGTCAGCATCCTGAAGAAATCCCGCCAGGCGGTGGAGAGCTGCGAAGCCTTTGTCGAAGCCGAACGGGCCGGCGAAGAGCCCAAGGTGTTCACCAAGATCCACCTGCATTTCCTGGTCAAGGGCCGCGGCCTGAAGGAAGCTCAGGTCAAGCGCGCGGTGGAGCTGTCGGCACAAAAGTATTGCTCGGCCTCGATCATGCTCGGCCGCGCCGGCGTCGAGATCAGCCACGACTACGAGATCGTCGAGCTGGGTTGAGCGCTGCCGCGCGGATAAAAAGCCCGCGCCAATAAGCACAATGCCGTTCACTTGCAGCAAGTGAACGGCATTTTTTCAGCCTGGATAAAATCTGCGCCGTCCGTTGCGCCGGAGGCTCGCCGCGCCGGATGTGATCCGCCGGGCTGTGCCGCTCAATCCGGATCGGCACCCAGCGTCAGCGGTGCGGCGTCCGGGAAGAACAGCCGTTGCAGTTCAACGCCTGGCTCGGCCGCACGCATAAACGCCTCGCCAACCAGGAAAGCATGCACCTCGCTGATCTGCATCAGCTCGACGTCGGCGCGGTTGATGATGCCGCTCTCGGTCACCAGCAAACGGTCCCGCGGAATCCGCGGCAGCAGATCCAGGGTGGTGTCCAGGCTCACCTCGAAGGTGTGCAGGTTGCGATTGTTGATCCCTACCAGCGGCGTATCCAGGGTCTTCAGGGCGCGTTCAAGCTCGGCGCCGTCGTGTACTTCGACCAGCACATCGAGGTTGAAGTCCTTGGCCACGCTGGCCAGTTCAGCCATCTGCCCATCCTCCAGGGCCGAGACGATCAGCAGCACGCAGTCGGCGCCGAGGGCACGGGCTTCGACGATCTGATAAGGATCGACCATAAAGTCCTTGCGCAGCACCGGCAGGTTGCAGGCCGCGCGCGCCTGTTGCAGGTAGGCATCGGCGCCCTGGAAGAAGTCCACATCGGTGAGCACCGACAGGCAGGTGGCGCCGCCCTTGGCGTAGCTGACGGCGATTGCCGCGGGATCGAAGTCCTCGCGGATCACGCCCTTGCTCGGCGAAGCCTTCTTGATCTCGGCAATCACTGCCGCTTCCTTGCGCGCGACCCGCTCCAGCATGGCCTTGGCAAAGCCGCGCGGGGCATCGGCGGCGCGCGCCAGGCGCTCCAGCTCGGCCAGGCTGACCCGCGCACTGCGCTCGGCCACTTCCACATATTTGCGGGCGATAATGTTTTCCAGAATGGTCGGCAGGCTCACGCTTGATTCTCCTCACGGAATACCGCGGTAAAGGACGCCAGCTCGTCCATTTTTTCCCGCGCCAGGCCAGTATGCAGCGCGTCATGGGCCAGGCGTACGCCCTCAACCAGACTGCTGGCCAGGTCGGCGGCATACAGCGCCGCGCCGGCATTGAGCACGATCAGGTCACCGGCCTTCTTGCCGGCTTCGGTCTTGCGCCGCCCCAGGGCATCGCGGATCAGTTCCAGCGACGCTTGTGGACCGTCCACCTCCAGGCCCATCAAGGTCTGGCTGTGCAGGCCGAAGTCCTCGGGGCTGACGTCATACTCGCTGATCACGCCATCCTTCAGTTCGGCCACATGGGTCGGCGCGGCCAGACTGAATTCGTCCAGGCCATCACGCGAGTGCACCACCAGGATGTGCTCGCTGCCCAGGCGCTTAAGCACTTCGGCCAACGGTCGGCACAACGCCTGGCTGAATACGCCAACCACCTGATGGCGCACGCCAGCCGGGTTGGTCAGTGGGCCGAGCATATTGAAGATGGTGCGCAACCCCAGCTCGCGGCGCGGGCCAGCGGCGTGTTTCATGGCCTTGTGGTGTACCTGGGCGAACATAAAGCCGACCCCGACACTGTCGATGCAACGCGCCACCTGCACCGGGGTCAGTTCCAGGTAAATGCCGGCGGCTTCAAGCAAATCGGCACTGCCGCTTTTACCCGACACCGCGCGGTTGCCGTGCTTGGCCACCTTGCCGCCCGCCGCCGCCACCACGAAGGCCGCCGCCGTGGAGACGTTGAAGATATTGGCGCCATCGCCGCCGGTGCCGACCACATCGACCACATGTTTGAGGCTCGGCAACTCGACCTGGCTGGCCAGTTCACGCATCACCGACACGGCGCCGACGATCTCGTCGATGGTCTCGCTCTTCATGCGCATGCCCATCAGAAAGGCGCCAATCTGCGCCTCGCTGCACTGGCCGGTCATGATTTCGCGCATCACGTCCTGCATTTCCTCGGTGGACAGGTCGAGCTGGGCCACCACCCGATTGAGGGCTTCCTTGATATTCATGCCCGCACGCCTCCAGTCTGCTTGAGGAAGTTGGCGAACAGCTCATGGCCCTGTTCGGTGAGGATCGACTCGGGGTGGAACTGCACGCCTTCGATATTCAGGGTCTTATGCCGCAGGCCCATGATCTCATCGACCGCGCCGTCCTCCAGCTGGGTCCAGGCGCTGATCTCCAGGCACTCCGGCAGGGTTTCGCGCTTGACCACCAGGGAGTGGTAACGGGTCACGGTCAACGGGTTGTTTAGGCCGGCAAACACGCCAGTGTCGTGATGGAACACCGGACTGGTCTTGCCGTGCATCACCTGGCGCGCACGCACCACGTCACCGCCAAAGGCCTGGCCAATGCTCTGATGGCCCAGGCACACGCCGAGAATTGGCAGCTTGCCGGCAAAGTGCGCGATTACCGCCAGCGACACGCCGGCTTCGGTCGGCGTGCAGGGGCCGGGGGACACCACGATGCGCTCGGGCTGCAGCGCCTCAATTTCGGCCACGCTCAGTTGGTCATTACGGATGACGTTAACCTCGGCGCCCAGCTCAGCCAGGTACTGCACGACGTTGTAGGTGAAGGAGTCGTAGTTATCGATCATTAGCAGCATTTCTTGCTCAACCCTTTGCTTCTACTGCGCTTAAATTTAAAACTCTGATTACCCGGCGCTGCTGGCTACCAGCCACTGGCTGCAGAACGCTGACGCTGGGGTGCAGAGGCAACACCAAACGGCCGACGCGGCGTCGGCGGGGGGATCAAGTACGCCAACGCCAGCGGGCGTGGCCCTTGCTCAGACGCAGCAGGAGGGTAGTGCTGAATACCACGGGACTGTCTCGTTGCACGATTGGCGCACAGTAGCCCACGCACTGAGCGCCACGCAATCTTGATCGGCCCGCGGCCTGGCTCAAGGTAATCACCGCTCAAGCGCCTGATAATCGCCGCGCAGCAAACTCAGCAGGGCGTCGGCATCCAGCTTGGCGCTCAACTCGCCGCCGTCCAGCAGGCTGTCGGCCAGGGCGCGCTTTTTGCTGTGCAGGGCGACAATCTGCTCCTCGATGGTGTGCTCGGTAACCAGTCGGTAGATGGTCACCGGGCGCAACTGGCCCATGCGGTGGGCGCGGTCGCTGGCTTGATCTTCCACCGCCGGGTTCCACCAGGGATCGAGGTGGATCACGTAATCCGCCGCCGTCAGGTTCAAACCGGTGCCGCCGGCCTTGAGGCTGATCAGGAAGATTTCCCCCTCGCCGGCCTGGAAGGCATCCATGCGCGCCTTGCGCTCTTTCGGCGAGGTGGCGCCATCCAGGTATTGATAGTGAATGCCCTGCTCATCGAGCCAGCCGCGGACGATCGTCAGGTGGTCGACGAACTGGCTGAACACCAGGGCCTTGTGCTTGTTCTCCAGCAACTCGGCGACAATCTCGGCGAAGGCCGCCAGCTTGCTGCCACTCAGGCCGGCACCCGGCATCACCAGGCTGGGGTGACAACAGAAGCGCCGCAGCCGGGTGATTTCCGCCAGCACCTGCAAGGACTGATTCTGCCCGGCCGGCGCGCTGCTCAGCGACTGCACGGCCTGCTGGCGCAGGGCCTCGTAGTAATGGGCCTCTTCCGCGGAAAGCGGCACCTTGTAGGTAATCTCGGTGCGCGGCGGCAGCTCATCCAGCACCTGGCTCTTCAAGCGGCGCAGGATAAACGGCTGGATCAGGGCCTTGAGGGCCTTGCGCGCGGATTGCTCGCCACGCTCGATCGGCGTGCTGAAGCGTTCGGCAAAACGCTCCTGGCTACCGAGCAAACCTGGGTTGATAAAGCGGAACAGGTTCCACAACTCGCCCAGGTGATTCTCCAGTGGCGTGCCGGTGGCGATCAGTTTGAAGTCGGCCTGCAGGGTCATCGCCGCCTGGGAGCGTTTGCTGCCGGCATTCTTGATCGCCTGGGCTTCATCCAGCACCGCGCTGGTCCAGTGCTGGGCGACGAAGGCCTGGTGATCCTGTTGCAGCAGGCCGTAGCTGACCACCACCAGGTCCAGCGGGCCAAGGCCTTCAAGGCTGCGGCTCTGCTGGTAGTTGTGCAGCTTGAGGGTCGGCGCAAAGCGTTGCGCCTCGCTGAGCCAGTTGATGGCCACCGAGGTCGGCGCCACCACCAATTGCGGCCCGCGCGGCGCGCGCTGGAGCAGCAAGGCCAGGGTCTGCACGGTCTTGCCCAGGCCCATGTCATCGGCCAGGCAGGCGCCCACGCCCCACTCGGCCAGACGCGCCAGCCAGGCAAAGCCTTCGCGCTGGTAATCACGCAGCTCGGCCTGCAGGGTGCTCGGCACCTGGGGCTGGAAATCGCGCAAGGATTGCAGGCGCTGCAGATGGCTCTGCCAGTGCTCATCGGCCTGGAACTCGCCCGCCTCCTCGGCCAACCCGGCCAGCAAGGGCGCGGTCAGCAGGTTGAGGCGCAGGCCGTCATCGTCGCCGCCGTCGGCCAGATAGGCCAGTTCATCCAGGTGCTTGCGCAGGCTGCCGCTGAGGGCCAGCCAGTCCTGCTCGCCAAGCTTGAGAAAGCGCCCCTTGTTGGTTTTCAGCAACTCCAGCAACTGGCGTAGGTGCAGCACCCGGCCGTCATCCAGTTGCACCTCACCGGCCAGGACAAACCAGTCGCCCTGCTGCTTGAGGCCCAGCTTGAGCTGGCGCATCCCCGGCCGCGCCTTGATGCGCATGCGCTCGCCCTCCGGCCACACGCACTGCAGGCGCTGGCCATCCAGGGCCTGCAACTCGCTGAGCACCTGCAAGGCATCCTGAGGTTCGGCCAGCTGCCATTCCTGGCCATCGCACTCGGCCTGGGCCAGGGCCGGACAGGCCGCCAGCGCCCATTCCAGGGTCGCGGTTTCCGCCGCCAGGTCGCGAGTGGCCTGCAGCGCGCGGCCGTCCAGCTCGCCGAGCACATTGGCCAGGCCGATGCCGGGGCGGAACCAGCTGCTGTTGGCCAGCGGGCGCACCAGCAATTGCAGACGCAAGCCGCCCTGCAGCGGCAACAGGTGGGCATACAAAGTGGCATCGGCGGGCACGCAATCGAGGTGCGCGGCCAGCTCGGGTAAATCCGAATGGATCGGCAGCAACGGCGCGATGGCGCCGATGGTGTCGATCAACTGCGCCTTGCCGGCCTGCGGGACGCTCAGGCCGTGACCGATGATGTCGATGATCTGGCGCAGCTCGCGGCTGATCGGATAGACCAGCAGGCGGGTCGGGGTTTCCTTGTAGAGCAGCATGTTGCCGCTCTTTTGCAGCTCCGGCGGCTCCAGTTGCAACTGGATCAGCTCGCCCTGGGAATGCAGTTGCAGGCAGGCCTTGCCCAGCAACAGGTCGATGCGCACATCGGCCCCGCCGCCCAGGTACAGCGCCGGATGGCCGACCAGGCGCGGCAAGGCCAGCTCGGCCGGCAATTCGTAGCGCACGCCACCGTAGTAATCGAGCGCCGACTGGATCATGCGGATCGCCTGGCGATCCTGCTCGAGGAGAAAATCCAGCTGCTCGGCGTCTTCCACCAGGCGCCGCAAGGCCACGGCGCGGCCCTTGCTCCACTGGCCCTTGGCATTGAGTTTCTGCTCGCGCGGCTCAACCTGCAGATAGGCGCCCTGGCCGCTGATCAGCCAGGCCAGGCGGCTGTTGCTACTGCTCGGCGCCACCGCCCCGTGTTGCGGATTGAGCTGGGCCAGGGCAGTTAGCGCATGCTGCCAGGCGGCCTGCCGGCGATACAGGCGCACCAGCGGCACCAGCCCGGCGCTGACATACCAGTCTGGCGCCGTCCAGGCTTGCCCGGTCTGCTCGGCCAGCAGGGCCTCGACCTCGGCCGCCAGCCAGTGATAACCGTCGGCGCTGAGCTGGCGCTGGAAGGCTTCCAGGAGTTTTTGCCAGCCGGGCAAGCGACCTTCTTCGGCATCGCTCCAGTACACCCCCAGCGCCAGCATCAGGCCGTCGAAGCCATTGAACGCCAGACCGCCCTGCAAGCCTTGCAAGCCGCCCTGGCGAGTGCCCTGGAGTTGCTCAAGCAACTGCAGCAACACCGCATAGGCACGACCGAAGCGGCCCTTGATCGCCAGGTTGATGGCTTGTTTGAGTGGCGCGTGCTGCTGCGGATCAGCGCTGCCCAGCAGCGCCAGGCAATAAAAGCCGTGCAGCGGCGCTGGCAGCTCCAACTGGCGCTTGCGGGTCGCCCGCTTGAGCCCGCTCCAGCCCTGCAGGGCGGCCAGGGCAGCCGCGCTGTCGCCGCAGAGCAGGCTCTGGATAAAGCCGCCCGGCACGCCGGCGAGTTCCTCAACCAGGCGCCCGAACTGCGCCCAGTCACCGCGCCAGAGCGCCTGCAACAGCAACTGCTGGCCCAGCTCGGTCTGTTGCGGAGCACGCTTGAACAGCGCCAGGGCCACGCGATAGACCTCGCTAGCCGGTTGCAGGTGGCCATTGAGGCGCTGCAAATGGTCTTCCAGAAGGAGGATTTGCACCTCCTGGTTGAGGCTGGCAAACACCTGCTTGCCGACCTCATCGGCAAACAACTGCTCGGCCGGCACCGGCACATCCCAACTGGCCAGGCGTTCGAGGATCTGTCGCAGCTCGAAGGCCTGGCCCTGCAGGATCGCCAGCCACAGGCCGTGCAGTTGGTACTCCTGGGTCTGCACCTCCCAACCGGCGCGCGGCGCGCCCAGGCTGCTGCGCAACAAATCCAGCCAGCGCGCCTTGTTGCTGTCGCTGCTGAGCTGCTGCAAGACCAGGTTGCGCCGCCCCGGCAACAGACAAACCGGCTGCCCGGAGCCGCCGCTGGATAACCATTGCAGGCGCTGCAGGGGTTCCAGAATGGTGTTCAGGCTGGGCGAATCAAAAGCCCTGGTGGCCGACGCGCGCACGCCCATCTCGCGCAGATAACGCACCAGCGCGGTCTTGTTCTGCCCTGGAAAAGACAACGCCAGCACATACAGCAACGCCTTGTAGTTGTCCGGCAGGACGGCCAAGGCAGAGGGCGTTTGGGGCGCAGACATGGGTAAACTCCAGCGTGACTATGGCGTCCGGCAACGGGACGCGGGCGGCCTCGGACAAGGCCCGCGCGGTGCGGGCCAGGGCCTTCAGTCGCAGCTTTGGTGCGTGTGCTCGGCCAGGGCCACGGCGCGGAACATGGCGCGGCGCTTGTTCAGGGTTTCTTCCCACTCCAGCGCCGGCACCGAGTCGGCGACGATGCCGCCACCGGCCTGCACGTGCAGCTCACCGTTCTTGATCACCGCGGTGCGGATCGCAATCGCGGTGTCCATATTGCCGTTCCACGCCAGATAACCCACCGCGCCGCCGTAGACGCCGCGTTTGACCGGCTCCAGCTCGTCGATGATCTCCATGGCGCGAATCTTCGGCGCCCCGGACAGGGTGCCCGCCGGCAGAATGGCGCGCAGTGCGTCCATCGCGGTCAGGCCTTCCTTGAGTTGGCCAGTGACGTTGGAAACGATGTGCATGACGTTGGAATAACGCTCAATCACCATCTTCTCGGTGAGCTTGACGCTACCGGTGCTGGCTACCCGACCGACGTCGTTACGGCCCAGGTCGATCAGCATCAGGTGCTCGGCCACTTCCTTGGCATCGGACAGCAGGTCCTCTTCCAGGGCTAGGTCAGCCTCCTCGTTGGCAC
>DAITLT010000074.1:0-12718 GCA_036835505.1 Pseudomonas sp. | reverse complement strand
ACGCTGGCTTCGATCAGGGCGCCGGTCTTGTGCCGGTGCATCAGCTCCAGGGCCGCCTGGTCGAGTTGGCAACCCACCGAGCCGAGGTCGATGGCCTGGCCTCCGACCATGCCAGCCGGGCCGGCGGCGCGGCTCAGGCAACTGAGCATGCGCAGGCGCAGCTCGGCGTCCAGCGGGTTGTGGCGGGCGTCGGCGAGCACTTCAAAGGCCAGGGCTTGCAGGCCGTCGCCGGCGAGAATCGCGCAGGCTTCGTCGAAGGCGATGTGGGTGGTCGGTTGGCCACGGCGCAGGTCGTCGTCGTCCATGGCCGGCAGGTCGTCATGCACCAGCGAGTAGGCGTGGATCAACTCCACCGCGCAGGCGGCTGCGTTGGCCCGGCTGGGGTTGCCGCCGAGGGCTTCGCAGGCGGCGTACACCAGCAGTGGGCGTACCCGTTTGCCGCCATTGATGACGCTGTAGCGCATGGCTTGGTAGAGGCGTTGCAGTTGCGGCAGCGGGGCGGCGAAGAGGGCGGCGAGGGCGTCATCGACCCGGCTCTGACACTGGCTCTGGTACGCGTCGATCATGCCGGCTGATCCGCGTCGAAGGGGGCTTGCTCCAGTTCGCCGTTGCGTTCGAGGAGGATCTGCACCTTCTGTTCGGCCTGACTCAGCGCCGCCTGACAGTCGCGGGTCAGGCCGATGCCTTGCTCGAAGGCGCTGAGGGAGTCTTCCAGCGACAGCTCGCCGTTTTCCAGGCGCTCGACCAAAATTTGCAGATCGGTGAGGGATTGTTCGAAATCGGGCGTGGTTTTTTTGCGGGCCATGGCGGCTCTCTCGGCGGGGCTGGAACCGGCGCGACACTAGCAGAGCTGGGGCTGGCGGGCAAATCGCCAGGGCTTTGGCGACGGCGCGCGGGGCATTCCTGATCGCGGTCATCGACAAGCTCAAATCAGGCCCTATGCTGCAGCGCCTGGCAGTGGTCAGCGGGCTTGGGCCCGGTCAATAAGGTTGAGCAGAGGTGGTGATGAATACAGAGGGCCAGTGGCAGGGGCGGCGCTATTACCCCATCAGCCAGTATTTCCGGCGGCGCTTCGGTGAGCGGGTGGGCAAGATCTCGGTGAGCATTGCCGAAACCTGCCCCAATCGCAGTTCGGCAAGCGCCATGGAGCTCTGCATTTTTTGTGATGAGTGGGGCTCGGCCGCCTATCCCCTGGAAAAGGATCAGGACCTGCAGGAGCAGATTCGCGGCAATAAGCTGCGGGTCGGCCGGCGGCTCAAGAGTCAGCGCTTTCTGGTGTATTTCCAGTCGTACACCAACACCCTGGACAAGGTGGAGATTCTCCGTCAGCGCTTTGTAACGGCGCTGGCGCAGGACAATATCGACGGCCTGGTGGTGGGAACCCGCCCCGATTGCCTGCCGCAGCGGATATTCCCCCTGCTCGAGGAGATGAGCCAGCGCAGCTATGTGATGGTCGAGCTGGGCCTGCAGAGCTTTTTCAACGATCAGTTGGCGTTCCTCAAGCGCGGGCACACTGCCGAGAAGAATATCGAGGCGGTTTTTGCCCTGGCCCGGCACACCCATGTGGACATTGGCGTGCATCTGATTTTCGGCCTGCCCGACGAGACCCCCGCACGGCTGATCGAGACGGCGCGGATTATCAATCAGCTACCGATTTCCAACGTCAAGCTGCACAACCTGCATGTGCTGCGCAACACCGAGCTGGCGCAGCTGTACGCCCGTGGCGAGTTTGTTCCCGACGAGCTGGAGGCCTATGCCGACAAGGTCATCCTGTTCTTGCGCCACCTGTCGCCCAACGTCGCCGTGCAGCGTCTGGCCGCCCTGGCCAGTCGCTGGGATGAGCTGATTGCGCCGCAGTGGACGGCGGGGAAGATGCAGCCGATCGAGTTTATTGAAAACCGAATGCGCCAGGCCGGGGTTATCCAGGGCGATCTGTATGCCGCGCAACACCTGCCCGAGCGCATCTTGCTGGGCGCGGCCTAAGCGCACTCAGGCCTGCGCGGCCGTCAGCCACTGTTGCGGTGGCCGCCAGGTGCGCTGCCACTCGCTCAGCTCTGGCGCCGGCATGGCGGCGGCGATGGCGTAACCCTGGGCCACCGTACAGCCGAGGCCGATGAGCATTTCGCCGTGCTGGATGGTTTCCACACCTTCGGCCACCAGCAAGCGCTTGAACACCTTGGACAGGCCGATAATGGCGCACAGGATCGAGATGTTGCCATCGTCGTGCAGGGCGCCGAGGACAAAGCCCTGGTCAATTTTCAGGGTTTGTACCGGCAGTTGTTTCAGGTAGGACAGTGACGAGTAGCCGGTGCCAAAATCGTCCAGGGAGAAGCTCACCCCCAGCGCCGCGCATTGCAGGATGACCGCGGTGGCCTTGTCCAGATCGCCGAGGGTGGCGGTTTCCAGAATCTCAATATCCAGGCGCTGCGGGGCGATGTCGGGGAAGCGCGCGAGAATCGCCTGCAGGCGGCTGACAAAGGCCGGATGCAGCAGTTGCAGGGCGGCAATATTGACACTCACGTTGACCCGCAAGCCCTGCTGATCCCAGCGCCGCATCTCCTCCAGGGCCGTTTCGATCACCCATTCGCCGATCTCGATAATGATCAGATGATGTTCGACCGCCGGCAGAAACGCCCCCGGCGCGAGCAGCCCCTGTTGCGGATGCTGCCAGCGAATCAGGGCCTCCAGACCGATCAGCGCGCCGCTGCACAGATCGACCTTGGGCTGGTAGTAAAGGCGCAACTGGCCGTGATGCAGCGCGTACTGCAACTCCTCCAGGCGCTTTTGCCTGAGGCGATATTGGCGCTGCTCGCCCTGCTCAAGAAACAGCCAGCCGCCCCTGGCCTCCTGCTTGGCGCGGAATAGGGTTTGGTCGGCCTGGCGCAGCAGGGTGTCGGCATCGTTGGCGCTGTCGTGGCGAAACAGCACGGCGCCGGCGGTGAAACTGGTGGTTACCATCGCCCCGTCCAGCTCACAGGGCTGCCAGGCGGTCAGGCGCAGCGCCTCCAGTTGGGCATGCACCTGCTCGCCATCGGCGATCAACAGCACAAACTCATCGCCACTGACCCGCGCCAGCACCCCGCCCGGCCCCAGCGTTGCTAGCCAGCGCCGTGCCAGCAGGCCCAGATAACGGTCGGCCAGCGCCTCACCCAGGCGTGCGTTCAGGGTGTAGAAGTTGTCCAGGTCCAGGGAAATCAACGCCGCCTCAGTCTTGGCTGAAGCGTTGTCGAGCAGATTTTTTTTCAGCTCGCGGATCAGCCCATTGCGGTTCATCAGGCCCGTCAGGGGGTCGTAATAGGCGAGAAACTCCAATTGCTGCCGATAATCGCTGGCCTGCTCCTCCAGGGCCTGATGGATGCGCTGCTGCTGCAGGCGGGTCAGCTCATCTTCCGCGTGGCGCCGGGCGCTTTGCTCGCGCATCAGTTGAATGGCCAGGTTCGACAACTTGCCGTAGATGTCCAGCAGGGCGTTAACCAGAACCGAGGTGGAGTTGCTGAACTGGGTGTTCGCCCAGGCTTGGGCCTGCTCCAGGGTTGCGCCGTCCTCGACCGCCTGCACGGTCAGGGCCATCTTGCGATCGGCGTCGAGGATGTGAAACGCCAGCCAGCGGGTGAGGTAATTGAACAGCTCCAGCATGCGCGTCGCCTGTGGCGCCTGGCTGGCACGCAGCGAACTGATCCGGGAAAAGAACTGTTGATGGCTGGCTTGGTGATCCTGGCTTTGCCGGCTGCCGGGGAGGGCCTGGCACCAGATCTGCTCTTCTTCCTCGAAGTGCTGGCGGGCATAGTCCAGCAGCTCCTCGATAATCTGGCGGTAGTCCGGCTCCTGGGGGTTGGAGGCAAAGTGTCGGGCCAGGCGATTGAGGATCTCCACCAGCACCTTGTGCTGCTGGTCGATTTGGGCAATGCCGATTTCGAAATTCTTGTTCCAGGGGAATATTTCGAACAGCGCAGCTTCGCTGTTGTCTTCGCGCATCCGGGACGCCTCGTTGGCAGTGAAGTTCAACTGGGCCAGCAGTGCGCAGCAGGATAGCAACTAATGCGCTGACCACCGAGCGCCACGGGTTGCGCCCGGCCGGCAGCATAACCCTATGCGCCGCCAGCGACTTGCCCTGGATCACCTCAAACCGTTGATCAGTTGATGCGCAGCCACTGCCTGGGTGCAGATGCGCTTATCGACTTAGCTGGTGAGACTGATCAGAACCTTAACAAGACCCGCAATGGCGGTGTAAGGCTCTGGATCTGTATAGGCATTGAACTGCTCTGCAAGCTGCTCTGCTCGTTGAAGGGCGACTAGCAAGTGCTCACGCGTGGTGGAAAAAGCATGCCCTGCGCCTTTCTCATAACCTGGGATGTGCTGTCGGAGACGACGCATTACATCGTCACGGTGGAGCGGGGCCTGGATATTCTCGAAGTGGAGGAGCAGCCATAATTCGAAGCTAGGCACTGAGGCGATAGCTTTGAAGGTCACTGGTTGCTTGGCGTCATTTCTTAGCTTGCCATCCAGAGACGCGGCAAGCTCTAGGGCTTCGAGGTAGCTATCGTGATCATCTCTGTCGAATACGGCATACACCTGTTCGAACGCTTTTGCTTGGATGCGTTTGTGTTTATCACCGTTCAGAAATAGCTGATGTGCATAGCGGACGACTTGGATTGGCGCAGTTCCTAGTTCGCAATGCCGCACCTCGACGCTGGCTGTATGCAATCGGTAAAAGGCCCGTATCTCGGTGAAATACAAAGGCTCGGTCTTGCGCCCTTCTGAAACGATGAGAATGCGGTCATGGCTGGCGCGACGGCCATGCTTGCGTGCCAGCTCTTTCTGTTGGCGTACCTTGGGCGAGTTATCGCGGGCCATCAGTGTTTCAGCCCGAACGCGCTATTGATGAACGGGACTCCACCATATCGGCCCATCAGATAGCCGCGCTCGAGGGCTTCATTTTTGCGCGGGCTGAACTCTACCAGCGCGACAAGCTGAGAGGCTTGGTCTCGGTCTTTTTCGACCAGCCAGATTTGGTCGCGACGCAAGAGGTCAGGAGCATCTAACAGGGATGTGTCATGAGTGCTGAAAATGAGCTGAGCCCCGCCAGTGTTGACCTCCGGCGTATGAAAAAGGTTTACCAGCTCCCTAACCAGCAAGGTATGCAGGCTGGTGTCGAGCTCATCAATTACCAGCGTAATGTCCTTGGTTAGGATGTCCAACACTGGGCCGCTGAGGAACAGCAGGTTGCGCGTGCCACTCGATTCATCGCCGATTTCGAACACCGCGTCGCCTTTTTCGGTTACATGGTGGAAGCGGAGCTGATGTTCTTCCACTTCCTCAGTGCGAACCTCGGTCTTGCCCGCCGCCAGGTCGAAATGCAGAGCTTGCCCCGGCACTTTGCGGGTTACTACGTCGATGTCTGCGATGCTGATGTCTGCTGCCGAAAGGAAGTTGCAGATTGCCCTACGGTTTTCTGCCTGTTGCAGCTTTTGTATCGAGACCTGAGGGTTGAGCTTACTAAGCTCGTTGACTATCACTAGCTGGTTGGTGAACCAGTCGAATACGGGACGCAGTAGCTCGCTATTGAGTTGTACCGCCATCGATAAGAAAAGAGCGTTAGGGCGAGTGGCCCCCTCCCAAACGGTCTTCGGCCCCTTGAGGCTGGAGCTGAATTCGTAAACGTCTTTACCTGTATCGGCGTCCAGATAGCGCTCGAACCAGCGTTGAGGCTTGAAGGCTTTGTAAACCAGCAAGTGCTCGCTAAGGATGCGCTTGGTGTTCATGCTGAAACCGTATTGGTAGCGCACGCCATCAAGCAAGAACGTTACCTCGAACTCAGAGGGTTGAGCGGCTGATTCGGGATCCAGGCGGAATGCTTGCACGCCATACGGCTGTCCTGGTTGGATTGCCGTGGCAGACTCGACCACTACATCGCGCATGTACTGAAGCGCTTTGATCAGGTTGGACTTTCCGCTCGCATTCGCACCGTAGACCACCGCACAGCGCAGCAGGCTTGGTACTGCATTGACACTGGTGTTCAGCGTATGGGTGTTCTGCAGGGCCTTGTCTTTAGACGCCACCAGGCTGAGCACTTGTTCATCACGCAGTGAGCGGAAATTTTTGACGCGAAATTCGATCAGCATCGGAGTTTCACTTGGTGTTCATTGAATACCTTGTGATTGTGCATTGGTTGCGCAAAATTTCAATTTATTTGTGTCTATAGCGGTGCATACGGGCATAAAAAAGCCGGCTTGTGGCCGGCTTTTTAGGGGGAGGGTTTGGCTTATTTTTGGTAAGCCGCAACCGCCTTTAAAATCTCGGCGCGGGCTGCGTCAGCGTTGCCCCAGCCTTCAACCTTGACCCATTTGCCTTTTTCGAGGTCTTTGTAGTTCTCGAAGAAGTGCTTGATCTGTTCCAGCAGCAGGGCTGGCAGGTCGGTGTATTCCTTGACGTCGTTGTACAGCTGCGACAGTTTTTCGTGCGGTACGGCGAGCAGCTTGGCGTCGCCGCCGGCTTCGTCGGTCATGTGCAACACGCCAACCGGACGGGCGCGGATCACCGAGCCTGGGGCGACCGGGTAGGGGGTCACGACCAGTACGTCGAGGGCATCGCCATCGTCGGCCAGGGTGTTGGGGATGTAGCCGTAGTTGGCCGGGTAGAACATCGGAGTGGCCATGAAACGGTCAACGAACAGGCAGTCGCTGTCCTTGTCGATTTCATATTTGATCGGCGCGTGGTTGGCCGGGATTTCGATGGCGACGTAGATGTCGTTCGGTACGTCTTTGCCGGCCGGGATCTTGCTGTAGCTCATAGGGTGACTCCCAAGGATGGGCGAAAAAAGTGGCGCGATTATAGGCATATTCGCGCGCCGTTGCTATGCCGAGAACCTACGCCATTGGTCGTGTATGGCCGGCGGGTGGGTGACCGTGCAGTCGCTGCAGGCGGGCCAGTGGATTCTGCCGGTAGAAGGCTTGCAACTGCCGGTACACCTGCGGGTAGGCGGCCACCAGCAGGTCGGGAGCGCTGAAGAAATATTCGCTGCACACGGCAAAGAACTCGGCGGGGTTTTCCCCGGCGTAGGCGTCGATCGGTGGCTCGCGCTGTGGATGCTGGTCGAGTTGCCGGTTGAGGTGCTCGTAGGCGCTCTGCATGACCGCGGCCCAGTCGCTCTGGCGCATGTCGCGGTGCAGGGGCGGCAGGCCGTTGGCGTCGCCGTTGAGCATGTCCAGTTTGTGTGCCAGTTCGTGGATCACCAGGTTGTAGCCATCCCACTGGCCGCTCTGCTGTACGCCGGGCCAGGCGAGGATCACCGGGCCTTGCAGCCAGGCTTCGCCGCTGTGCTCGGCGTCCCATTCGTGGACCACGCCGCTGGCGTCGCGGTGGTGCTGGGGGCTGCGGAAATCGTCGGGGTAGAGCAGCAGCTCGTGAAAGCCCTGGTACCAGTCGAGGTCGGCGGCCAGGTGCAGCAGGGGCAGCTCGGCGAGGGCCGCCAGGCACAGGCGGTCATGGTCGTCGAGGCTGACGCCGGGTAGGGCGGTGAGGCGTTTGGCGTGCAGGAACAAGACGACGCGCCGGCGCAGGCGCTGCTCTTCGGCGGCATCCAGGCCGGCGAGAATCGGCAATTGCGCCAGCACCGCAGCCCAGGCGCTGTCGGCAAGCGGATGGCGGGCCAGCAGACGACGCTGGCGCCAGGTCTTGAACGAGCACATGGCGCGCGGCTAGTCAGTCATCCAGTTCGAGGGTGTAGCTCTTGAATTTGCGGTCTTCGTGAAAGCCGATCGACTCGTAGACCTTCTGTGCCACTTCGTTGTCGATGCTGGTGGACACGCGCAGGCGTACGGCGTTGGTTTCCTTGGCCAGCTTCTTGGCTTGCTGGAGCAGGCCGTCGGCGACCAGTTGGCGGCGGGCGTCTTCGGCGACAAAGATGTCGTTGAGAATCCACACGCGCTTGAGCGACAGCGAGGAGAAGCTCGGGTAGAGCTGGCAGAAGCCCAGCAGCTTGTCTTCGTGATCGGCCATGGCCAGATAGATCACCGACTCTTTGCGGCTCAGGCGCTTCTCCAGAAAGCTGCGCGAGGTCTCCGGATACGGCAGGGCGTCATAGAACTCGCGGTATTTGACGAAAAACGGGACCAGCAGGTCCAGGTGCTCCGGGGTGGCTTGGACGATGCGCATGGCGAGCCTCTTTTCAGGGGAGTGGGGCTGAGGGCATATGCAGGCGCTATGCCATAAACGCTTGCGATGCTGCCGAATCCAAATAGAAAGCGCAATCCAAGCGAGCGTTTGATTTTATGCCCAGGCCAACCCGCGCCGAGGCGTCTTTCGCGGGTGTACACGATGGCAGATATGGGTCTGTGACGGTTCTCGGGCGGCCTGTCAGCCGTCTGGCTCGGCGGTGGTTGCCGCCGCGAGGAGGAAGTTGCCGGCCGGTGTTGGGTCATTTGCCTGGAGCAGTGGTGGCGCTGCGGTTTCATCCTTCAGGTTGACCCCGGACAACTGCCGCCGGCAGGCCTCGCGCATCAGGTACAGCAGGCGGTGGGCGGCCATGGCGTAGCTCAGACCGGCCAGGCGTACGTTGGAGATGCAGTTGCGGTGGGCGTCGCTGAGGCCGACCTTGGGCGCGTAGGTAAAGTACAGGCCGAGACTGTCTGGCGAACTGAGGCCGGGACGCTCGCCGATCAGAATCAGCACCATCCGCGCGCCCAGCAGTTCGCCGATTTCATCGGCCACCGCCACACGCCCCTGTTCGACCAGGATCACCGGCGACAGGCTCCAGCCTTCGGCCGCGCTCTGCTCTTCCAGGTGTTGCAGAAACGCCAGGCTGTGGCGATGCACCGCGAGCGCCGAGAGGCCGTCGGCGATGACGATGGCCAGGTCGACGCCGCCAGGATTGGCCTGGCTGTAGCTGCGCAGCAATTGCGCCGAGTCGCTGTCCAGTCGACGGCCCAGGTCGGGGCGCTGCAGGTAGCTGTGGCGGTCGTTGGCGGCGCTGTGCAGGAGTAGGCTGGCGCGCCCGCGCGCGGCCAATTGGGCGCTGAGGGCCGGGTGATCGAAGGCCAGGTGTACGGCATCGCGGGCCTGCGCATGGGCATATTGGAAGTCCAGTTGCGCGGCGGTGGGCAAACTGGTGCCGCTACGGCCGAGGGCAATCCGCGCCGAGGTGAGGGCACGCAGGGCCAGTAAGGGGTCGCTGGGCGGTGGGTTGGCGGGCATAACAAGGTCTCTGCGTGGGGCGGGCAAGTGGCGTGTTGGAGAGGCGCCGGGAGATCGGTTTTACGCCGTTCAAGCGGCCTGCACTCCGGCTCTTCAGTTCAGTTGCGCGAGCGCCTGGCGGAAGGCCGCAGGCAGTTGCTCGGCGAGGCGCAGGCGGCCATCGGCTTGGCTCAGAATGCCCATGCGGTGCAACCAGGCCTCGAACTCCGGCGCCGGCCTCAGGCCCAGGGTTTGGCGCGCATACAGGGCGTCGTGGAAGGAGGTGGTCTGGTAATTGAGCATGATGTCGTCGGAGCCAGGGATGCCCATGATGAAGTTGATCCCGGCCACGCCCAGCAGGGTCAGGAGCGTGTCCATGTCGTCCTGGTCGGCTTCGGCGTGGTTGGTGTAGCAGATGTCGCAGCCCATTGGCAGGCCCAGCAGCTTGGCGCAGAAGTGATCCTCTAACCCTGCACGGATGATCTGCTTGCCGTTGTACAGATACTCCGGGCCGATAAAACCGACCACGGTATTGACCAGGAACGGCTTGAAATGCCGGGCCACGGCATAGGCGCGGGTTTCGCAGGTTTGCTGGTCGAGGCCAAAGTGGGCATTGGCCGACAGCGCGCTGCCCTGGCCGGTTTCGAAATACATCAGGTTGTTGCCGAGGTTGCCGCGCTTGAGGCTGAGGCCGGCCTCGTAAGCTTCCTGGAGGATGTTCAGGTTGATGCCGAAACTGGCATTGGCCGCCTGGGTGCCGGCGATCGACTGGAACACCAGGTCCAGCGGCACGCCTCGGTTGATCGCCTCGATCGAGGTGGTGACGTGGGTTAGCACGCAGGCCTGGGTGGGGATTTCGTAGCGCTGGATAATTGCATCGAGCATCTCCAGCAGGGTGCAGATGCTGGCGATGCTGTCGGTGGCCGGATTGATGCCGAGCATGGCGTCGCCGTTGCCGTAGAGCAGGCCGTCGAGAATGCTCGCGGCGATCCCGGCGGGGTCGTCGGTCGGGTGGTTGGGTTGCAGGCGGGTCGACATGCGCCCGCGCAGGCCCTGGGTGTTGCGAAAACGGCTGACTACGCGAATCTTCTGCGCCACCAGCACCAGGTCCTGCACGCGCATCAGCTTCGATACCGCTGCCGCCATTTCCGGGGTCAGGCCGGGGGCCAGGGCGCGCAGGCTGGTTTCGTCGGCCTGCTCGCTGAGCAGCCAGTCACGCAGGCCGCCGACGCTCAGATGGCTGACCGCGGCAAAGGCCTGGGCATCGTGGCTGTCGATAATCAACCGAGTGACTTCATCCTCTTCGTAGGGGATCAGTGCCTCGTCGAGAAAGTGCTTGAGCGGGATGTCGGCCAGGGCCATCTGCGCGGCCACCCGTTCGCCGGCATTGCTGGCGGCCACCCCGGCGAGAACATCGCCGGAGCGGGCTGGGCTGGCCTTGGCCATGACCTCTTTGAGGCTGTCGAAGTGGAAAGTTTCCACCCCAACGCTGTGGGTAAAACGGGCCATGGGGTTACTCCTGCAACGGCTCGTTAGGTTAGAGCAACGCGGTGTGCCGATTAAGTGTTGCGTCGTGCTGTAGCTCCTACCGCCCCCTGCGCTTAAGCGCCAGTCAACATCGCATCCGCCGGTGCATTGGCGCGGTGGTGGGAGGTGAGCTGGAAGTAGGCGAAGGCCACGGCCATAAAGCCGAGAAACACCAGGGCGATGGTCAGGTTGAACCAAACCATGGCCGTCAGGCAAACCAGCGCCAGAATCAGCGCAATGGCCGGCACCAGCGGGTAACCGGGGGCGCGGAAGGTGCGCTCCAGCAGCGGCTCGCTGTGACGCAGTTTGAACAGGCTAAGCATGCTGATGATGTACATGACGATGGCGCCGAACACCGACATGGTGATCATCGCCGCGGTCAGGGTCATGCCCTGCAGGTTGATCAGGCCGTCGCTGTAGATGGCCGCGATGCCGATCACACCACCGGCGATGATGGCCCGGTGCGGGGTTTGAAAGCGTGACAGCTTGGCCAGACCGCGGGGTAGGTAGCCGGCGCGGGCGAGGGCGAAGAACTGTCGGGAGTAGCCGAGGATAATCCCGTGGAAGCTGGCCACCAGGCCGAACAGGCCGATCCACACGAGCATATGCATCCAGCCGGAATTCTCGCCGACCACGGCTTTCATCGCCTGGGGTAACGGGTCGTTGATGTTCGACAGGGTGCGCCAGTCGCCGACCCCGCCGGCCATGATCATCACCCCGATGGCCAGGAACACCAGGGTCAGGATGCCGCCCACATAGGCTCTGGGGATGGTGCGCTTCGGGTCCTTGGCCTCTTCGGCGGCCATGGCCGCACCCTCGATGGCGAGAAAGAACCAGATGGCGAAGGGGATCGCGGCGAAGATCCCGGTAATCGACGCGCTGCTGAACGTATCGCTACCCGCCCAGCCGTTCAGCGCGAAGTTGCTGAAGCTGAACCCCGGAGCGACCACGCCCATAAACACCAGCAGCTCGGCCACCGCCAGCACGGTCACTACCAGTTCAAAGGTGGCGGCGATGCTGACGCCGAGGATGTTTAGGGTCATAAAGATAAAATAGGCGCCGACCGCCGCATGTTTGGGGTCGAGCCCTGGAAACTGCACGTTGAGGTAGGCGCCGATGGCCATGGCAATCGCCGGTGGGGCGAAGACGAACTCGATCAACGTGGCCATCCCGGCGATCAAGCCGCCTTTGGGGCCAAACGCGCGACGACTGTAAGCGAACGGGCCTCCCGCATGGGGGATGGCGGTGGTCAGTTCGGTAAAGCTGAAGATAAAGCAGGTGTACATCGCGGCCACCAGCAAGGTGGTGACCAGAAAGCCCAGGGTGCCGGCGCTGCCCCAGCCGTAGCTCCAGCCGAAGTATTCACCGGAAATCACCAGGCCGACCGCGATGCCCCATAGATGCAGGGTGCCGAGCGTGGGTTTGAGTTGCGTAGTCATTTAGGTCACCGTTTTTTGTTGTTGTATTCGGTTGGTCGGGCCGCTCGCCAGCCCGTAGGGCAATGAAATGGCTGATGCGTGTTACGGAGCTGCCTTGTTTAGAGCCTGCTCGAAACCTATTTAGGATCTTTTGAGCTAGAGCCAGGCAAGGCGAGATTGGGCGAGGACGCGGAGTTTACGTGCTGTAAATGAGCAGTCCGAGCCCAATCTCAACGCAGCATGGCCGACGATCAAGAGATCCGCGGCAGGTTCTTAGAAGAAACCCAGCGGATTGATGTCGTAACTGACCAGCAGGTTCTTGGTCTGCTGGTAGTGGTCGAGCATTATCTTGTGGGTTTCCCGGCCGACGCCGGACTTCTTGTAGCCACCGAACGCGGCGTGGGCCGGATACAGGTGATAGCAGTTGGTCCACACCCGCCCGGCCTTGATCGCCCGGCCCATGCGGTAGGCGCGATTGATGTCGCGGGTCCACAGGCCGGCACCGAGGCCAAACTCGGTGTCGTTGGCAATCGCCAGGGCTTCGGCCTCGTCCTTGAAGGTGGTGATGCTGACCACCGGGCCGAAGATCTCTTCCTGGAACA
>DAITLT010000073.1:0-12726 GCA_036835505.1 Pseudomonas sp. | reverse complement strand
CGGCAGTCAGGGCCAGCGGCAGGCGAGCAAACTGGCCGGCCGCCATGCCTTCGGCCAGCAGCCCGCTGAACAGTTCGGCATAGGCCCGGCGGTAGATCAGGCGCTGCTCATCGACCTGCGGCTCGACCGGCTCGGCGATCAGCGCATAGGCCAGCCGGCGGCTGTGCCAGGCGCGGGCGGCGAACTGCTGCACGCCGGCAGCCAGACGCTGCGACGGGCTGCCGGGGGCATGCAGGGTGGCGGCCAGGGCATCGACTTCACGCTGGCTGGCGCGGGCAAACACCTCGGCGGCCAGTTCGCCCTTGTTGCTGAAATGCCGATACAGGCTGCCGGTGGCAATGCCCACATCATCGGCCAGGGCCTGCATGGTCAGAGCGGCAAAGCCACCGGCAATCACCCGCGCCAGAGCCTGCTCGAGGATGCGCTCACGCAGGGCCTGGTCACGGTCGATACGGGTGGCGGTGGTGCGGTAGGCCATGGTCTGAATCCTGATTCACAATGCTTGCAGTGAATCAGGATTCAGACTTTAGCTAAAGTGTCATTCCGGCCAATCAGGCCGCTGAAATGCCGTTAACGACACAGCAGCCAGTCATGCAACATGGCTTGCAGGCTGTCCAACTTTACCGGCCGCTCCAGGCAGTCGCTGATCCCGGCCGCCAGGCAGCGCTCGCGCTCGGCGCCGCGGTCTTGGGCGATGCTTGCCAGGATCGGCAGGTTCGCCAGCTCGGGCAACTGGCGCAGCGTCCGGCAAACGGCCACGGCGTCCAGTTGCGGCCCCTGGCAATCCACCAGCACGCCATCCACCGGCGCCTGGCCCAGGGCCTCCAGCGCCGCCGCGCCAGTCTCCACGCAACGCAGCGGATAGCCGAGCTTGAGCAACATGCCGCGCAGCAGCAGGCCATGGTTGGCGTTGTCCGCCACCAGCAGCAGCTGGCACTCGCCCGGCTGGCGATAGGCCGTGCCCCGCGGCCGTACTGGCGTCGGCAGCGGGGCAACTGGCGAGCCCGGCAGATCAAGACTCAGGTCAAGCTGGAACTCGCTGCCCTGGCCCGGCACCGAGCGATGGCTGAGGCTGCCGCCGAGCAGCGCCAGCAGTTGTCGGCAGATCGCCAGGCCGATGCCCAGGCCGCCGTGCTCGCGGGTCAGGGAGCCATCCAGTTGCTGGAAGTGCTGGTACATCTGCTCGTCTGCACCCGCCTGGAAGCCCACCCCGCTATCACTCACGCGGATCTGCAGGTGTACCTGGCGGGCAGTGCTGGCGCAGCACTCCAGCGTCAGACTGACGTGACCGACGCTGGTGAACTTGATGGCGTTATCGAGCAAATACCCCAGGCATTGCAGCAGCTTGTCGGCATCGCCGCTGAGGGTGGCGGGCAGGCGTGGGTCCAGGCTCAGGCTGAAGCGCAGGCCCTTGTCCGCGGCCCGTGCGGCAAAGCGCTGCTGCAGTTCGGCGAGCACCTCGGCCAGGCTGAACGGCGCGCAGGCGGCCTGCAGCTTGCCGGCCTGCAACTCGGTGAGCATCAGGATGTCGTTGACCATCTGCAGCATGTCCCGCGCCGATACGGCGGCAATCGCGCGGTACTGGGCCTGTTCGGCGTCCAGCGGCAGGGTGTGCATCAGCTCCAGGGCGCCAATCACCCCATTCATCGGGGTGCGCAGCTCATGGGTGATGGTGGCGAGGAATTCATCCTTGAGCCGGTTGGTGGTGGCCAACTGGTCATTCAGGGCGCTGAGCTTGGCGCTGGATTCCTGGAGGATTTGCTCGCGCTCCTCCTTCATCACGTTGATCCGATCCGCCAGGGCCAGGGACAGCAGCGCCACCTCCATGGCCGCGCCGATCTGGCTGGCATGCAGGGTGATAAACAGGCTCGGCAGCACGCCCATGGACATCAGGGTGTAGACCAGGGCGCCGAGCAGGAAGGCGCTCCAGGCGAGAAGGAAATAACGCGCCTGACGCAGGCTGCGACGCCAGGCCATGACCCCGGCGGTGAAGCACAGCACGGTGAACAGCAGCGCCACATAGGGTGCAAACTTCAGCGGCAAGGCATAGCCGACCGTCAGGGTCAGGCCGATCATCAACAACCCGCTGGCCATCAGCAGCTTCAGCGCGTGGTCCATCCAGCGACTGAAATCGGCGGTGTGCAGGAAGGTACGCACGAACTGGGCACCGCACAGTGCCGTAGCCCCCAGCAGAAACGGCGGCGCGGCGTTGCCCCACTCGGGGCTGTCGGGCCACAGGAACTGGGTGCCGACCCCATTGGCCGAGGCCTGATACAGGCCGATCGCGGCGATATAGAAGATGTAATAGAAGTAACTGGCGTCGCGCACGCTGAGGTAGATAAACAGGTTGTACAGCAGCATCACCAGCATCACCCCGTAGATGATGCCCAGCAGATAGGTGTGGCGCGGCATGTCTTCCAGGTAGGCGGTGGGCGCCCAGAGGGTCAGCGGCGCCTGCAGCGAACCTTCGGTTTGCAGGCGCAGGTACAGGCGCTGCGGCTTGCCGGGCTGCAGCTGCAATTCGAACAGGTAGGTGCTCTGCTTGATCTGCCGCTGGCTGAAGGGCCAGGCATCGCCACTGCGACTGACCAGGGTAAAGCCGCCCTGGCCATCCTCCTGGTACAGATCGACATGGTCGAGCGGCGGATAGGCCAGCTCCAGCAGCCAGGTCTGCTGACCGCTGGCCTGCTGTGGCCGGTAGTCGAGGTCCAGGCACAGCCAGTAGGCCGAGTCGGTGTAGCCAACGTTGAGCACCGGCTGGGACAAGGGCTGGAAACTGGCGGCCAGGGCCGGCGAGCTGACATCGCTAATCCTGGCGCTGCCGCGCAGGTCTTCAAACACCTGCAGCGCCGGCCCCAGGGGCAATTGCCGGGTGTGTTCGTCAAAGGTCAGCGCCGCAGCCCAGCCCGACCAGCCGACCAGGAGCAGGCCGAGCAGCAGCCGCCAGAGGCTCGGCAAATGGCGGCTCATGGCTGGCTCCGGCACAGCAGCCAGTCGTGCAGCAACACCTGCAGGGTCTCGAACTTGACCGGCTTGGCCAGGTAGTCATGCATCCCGGCGGCCAGGCACCGCTCGCGATCACCGCTGTGGCTGTGGGCGGTAACGGCCAACACCGGCAAGTCGCTGCAGCCGGGCAACTGGCGCAGGGCGCGGCAGGTGGCAAAGCCGTCCATCACCGGCATCTGACAATCGAGCAGCACGCCATCGACGCGCTCCGCACGCAGCAGCTCGAGGGCCTGGGCGCCATTGTCGGCGGTACGCACGCGATAACCGAGCTTGAGCAGCATGCCACGCAGCACCAACTGGTTGATCGCATGGTCTTCCACCACCAGCACCGTACATTGCTCCGGCAGACGCAGCCGCGGGCCGCTGGGGCGTTGCAACAGCGGGGCCTGTTGCGGCCCCTGCTCGGGCAGGGCCAGGTTGATGCTCAACTGAAAACAACTGCCCTGGCCGGGCTGCGATTGCTGGCTGAGCTGGCCGCCGAGCAGGCCGACCAACTGCCGACAGATCGCCAGCCCCACACCCAGGCCGCCATGGGCACGGGTCGGCGAACCGTCCAGCTGCTGAAAATGCTGAAACATCGGCTGCGCGGCACTGGCGCTGAAACCGACGCCGCTGTCGAGCACGGCAAACTGCACCGGCAGCATGCGCCCCTGCAGGCCATTGCGGCTCACCCGCAGGGTGACGCTGCCCTGGGCGGTGAACTTGATGGCATTGTCCAGCAGGTAGCCCAGGCACTGGCCCAGCTTGCCGGCGTCGCCTTCCAGGGTGTCGGGCAGGCTCTCATCCAGTTCCAGGTTAAAGCCCAGACCCTTTTCCTCGGCGCGCGGCCCATGCTGCACGCGCAGGCTGTCGAGCAGGCCGCGCAGGCTGAACGCCGCGCAGCGCGGGTAAAGCTTGCCGGCCTGCAACTCGGTGAGGGCGAGAATATCGTTGACCATGCGCATCATGTCGCGGGCCGAGCGGGTGGCCGTCTTCTGGTACTGGCCCAGTTCGGCCTCCATCGGCAGGGTCTGCATCAGCTCCAGGGAGCCGATCACCCCATTCATCGGCGTACGCAGCTCATGGGTCACGGTGGCGAGGAACTCATCCTTGAGCCGATTGCTGTTGGCCAGCTCACGGTTGACCACCTCCAGCGCCTGCCCGGCACGCTCGAGGATGCGCTCGCGCTCCAGCTTCATGGCGTTGATCCGGTCGGCCAGGGCCAGGGACAACAGGCCGACCTCCATGGCCGAGCCGATCTGGCTGGCATACATGGTGAAGAACATATTCGGCAGGTAGCCCAGCACCATCAGGCTATTGATCGCGCCACCGAGCAGGAAGGCGCTCCAGGCGAAGATAAAGTAACGCGCCACCCGCAGGCCGCGACGCCAGGCCAGCACGCCAGCGGCGAAAACCAGCAGGGTGAAGGCCAGCGCCAGCAGCGTGGCCAGGCGCAAGGCCAGGCCGTAGCTGGCCAACAGCGCCAGCAGCATGACCAGCAGGCCGGCGCCCATCAGCAACAACAGCAGCCGATCGAGCCAGGGGCTGTGCTCGCGGGTTTGCAGAAAGCTGCGGGCAAACTGGCAGCCAAACAGGCCCGAGGCGCCGATCAGAAAGGGCGTTGCGGCATTCGCCCACCAGGGGCTGGCAGGCCAGAAATACTCGACCCCGGCGCCATTCACCGACACCTGATAGAGACCGAACGAGGCGATATAGAGGATGTAATACAGGTAGCTGGGGTCGCGCACGCTGAGGTAGATAAACAGGTTGTACACCAGCATCACCAGCAGCACGCCATAGATGATGCCGAGCATATAGATGCGCGCCGGCTGCTCTTCCAGGTAGGCCACCGGCGACCACAACGCCACCGGCACCTGCACCGAGCCCTGGCTTTGCACCCGCAGATAGAGGCGCTGCGGCTGGTTGGGCTGCAGGTTCAAGGTGAACAGGTAGTTGTTCTGCGCCACCTCGCGGCTGGCAAACGGCAAGGTATCGCCGGTGCGCCGGGCCAGTTGGAAGCGGCCCTGGCTGTCGGCCAGGTACAGATCGAGCTGGTCCAGCGGCGGGTAGGCCACCTCCAGCAGCCACGGCTGCTGGCCTTGCAAGGCCTGGGGCCGATAGTTGAGATCCAGGCGCAGCCAAAACACCGAGCGCGAATAGCCGGCATTGAGCACGGCCTGGTCATGGGGGCGAAAACTGTCGGCCATGGCCGCCGAGCTGACCTGGGCAATGCTGGCCGTGCCGCGCACATCCTCGAACACCTGCAACGCCTGGCCAAGCGGCAGCTCGCGGACGTGCTCGTCAAAATCGACGGCAACGACCAGCGCAGGCACGCAACAGAGGAGCCAGAACAACAGGACACGCATGGAGCTTCACCCAAACAGCCACGGCCCTCGCGCAAGACGCGAACGGCACGGCGCAACGACAAAAGAGCGCAACATCATCAGCCACAGTGAACAGCAAAAGCCGGTTCGCTTAACGCCTCAGGCGCCTAACTGTAGCACAGCCGATACGCTACAAAGCCCAGCCGAGAGCCTCCCGCGGGCCCCGCCAGTGACAAAAAAATACAATTGAATCAGCCTGATAAGTGGACATGCCGGGGAGAATCATTAGGCTTTGCCGCCCCATCCCACGCAACGGACAGTCCATTGACCATGCCAGCCCTGCTTACGCCACGCCTCACCCTGCCCCTGCTCACCGCCCTGGCCAGCTGCCAGGCCCTGGCCGGCGGCTTCGCCCTCAACGAGCAGAGCGCCAGCGCCATGGGCACGGCCTTCGCCGGTCGCTCATCCAGCGCCCTGGACGCCTCCACGGTGTATGGCAACCCGGCGGGCATGAGCTATCTCGGCGAGCAGGTTTCCGGCGGTCTGGCCCTGATCAGCGCCAGCGCCGACATCGACAATGCCAGCGCCAACTTCACCGGCAGCAATGACGGCGACATGGTGCCGCTGACGGCCATCCCCTTTGGCTACTACGTCACCCCGCTGGACGAGCACTGGCACTTCGGCCTCGGCGTATTCGCCCCCTTCGGCCTGGCCACCGACTATGCCAGCGACTTCCAGGGCCGCCGCTATGCCGACCAAAGCGAAGTCAGCAATATCAGCATTCAGCCGACCCTCAGCTACCGGCTCAACGAACAGTGGTCGTTCGGCGCCGGGATCAGCGCCAACTATATCGAGGGCACTCTCTCCAGCACCGTCAACCCGATGCAAGCCGTGTTTAGCGACGGCCAGTACGAGGTCAGCGGCGACGACTGGGGCTATGGCTACAACCTCGGCGTGATGTACCAGGCCAGCGCCAGCACCCGCCTGGGCCTGACCTACCGCTCCAAGGTGGACTACCGCCTGGAAGGCGATGCGAAAAACGATCGCCTGCTGAACGGCATGATTCCAGCCGGCAAATACGACGCCTCGCTGGAGCTGACCACCCCGGAGAACTTCGAACTGTCCGTCACCCATCAGCTCGACAGTCGCTGGACGGCCTACGCCGGTTATATCTGGACGCGCTGGAGCCGCTTCAAGGAAGTCGTCATCGACTCGCCGGACAACGCCGCTGCCAGCCTGCGCCATGTGGTGGAAGAACAAAACTGGCATGACACCCGCAGCTTCGCCAGCGGCCTGTCCTACCAGCTCGACCCGCAATGGGTACTGCGCGGCGGCCTGGCCTTCGACCCCACGCCGAGCAACAACCACGACCGCTCACCGCGCATTCCCAGCGGCGACCGCTACGTGTTCGCCCTCGGCGCCGGCTACAGCCCCAGCAGCAACCTGACCCTGGACATGGCCTACATCTACCTGCGCGAAGAAACCGTCAGCATCAATAAGCACGAGGCCGCCAAGGGCAGCTACCAGGCCGACTACCGCAACGCCGCCCACGCCCTCTCGGCCCAGGCCACCTGGCGCTTCTAAAGCGATCCACGCGCTTGCGCGGCGGCGGCAAACTGGCGCGCCGCTCAAGACGCGCCCGGCGTCAGATGCTAAGCTCGCGCGCCATGAACATTTACTCTTCCCGCCCCGTTGTTCTCTGCCTCTCGGGTCACGACCCGAGCGGCGGTGCCGGCCTGCAGGCCGATATCGAAGCCTTGCAGGCGCAAGGCTGCCATGCCGCCCCGACCGTGACCGCACTGACCGTGCAAGACACCGCCAACGTGGTCAGCTTTCGCGTGCTCGACCGCGACTGGGTGCTCGCCCAGGCCCGCACGGTGATCGCCGACCTGCCGATTGCCGCGATCAAGCTGGGCATGCTCGGCTCGGTGGAGATGGTCGATACGGTGATCGAAATCATCCAGGCGCTGCCCGGCATCCCGGTGGTCTGCGACCCGGTGCTGCGTGCCGGCGGCGGCGGTGCCCTGGGCCAGGACGATGTCGGCTATGCCTTGCGCGAACGCCTGCTGCCGCTGGCCACCATCGCCACCCCCAACCTGCCGGAAGCCCGTCTGCTGGCCGACCTACCCGAGGGCAGCGCCGACGAATGCGCAGCCATCTTGCTGCCCTATTGCCGCCACCTGCTGATTACCGGCGGCCATGGCGACGAAAGCGCCATCCACAACCGCCTATATAGCCGCAACGCCAGCCCGCAAACCTCCACCTGCGTGCGCTTGCCGGGCAGCTATCACGGCTCCGGCTGCACCCTGGCCAGCGCCCTGGCCGGTCGCCTGGCCCAGGGCGAAGCCCTGCACAGCGCGGTGCAAACGGCGCTGGATTACACCTGGCGCACCCTGCGCGACGCCGAACAACTGGGCCACGGCCAGTACGTGCCGCGCCGCCTGCCGCTGGATCTGGCTTAACCGACAAGCGACGACGAACCTGTGCCGATCCCTCCCCTGCGCGGCCTCTATGCCATCACCGACAGCCAGTTGCTGGCCGACGGCAAGCTGCTGCCCTATGTCGAGGCCGCCTTGCAGGGCGGCGCACGCCTGCTGCAATACCGCGACAAGTCGGGCGATGCGGCGCGCCGCCTGGATGAGGCGCAGGCCCTGCAGGCGCTCTGCGCGCGCTATGGCGCCAGCCTGATCATCAATGACGATGTCGAACTGGCCGCGCGCCTGGGCGTCGGCCTGCACCTCGGCCAGGGCGACGGCTCACTACCGGCCGCCCGCGCCCTGCTCGGCCCGCAAGCAATCATCGGCGCCACCTGCCACGCCAGCCTCGAGCTGGCCGCCCAAGCCGCCAATGATGGCGCCAGCTACCTGGCCTTCGGCCGCTTCTTCAATTCGCAGACCAAACCCGGTGCGCCGGCCGCCAACGTCGAACTGCTCGACCAGGCCAGCGCCCGCTTCGCCCTGCCCCTGACCGCCATTGGCGGCGTCAGCCTGGACAACGCCCCGGCACTGATCGCCCGCGGCGCCAGCCTGATCGCCGTGATCCACGCCCTATTCGCCGCCGAAAGCGCCGCCGCGGTAAAAGCCCGCGCCCGCGCGTTTAGCGACTTGTTTGAGTAATTCAAGGACGAAGATGGCCAGTTGTTATGTATTGATCGACTACGAAAACGTACAGCCAACCTCATTGGAAAAATTCAAGAAAGAGGGTTACCAGCTGCGCCTGTTTGTCGGCGCCAATCAAAATAAAATTCCCGTAGATTTGGCCGCGCAAATCCAGACCTTTGGCCGCGACGCCGAATACATTCGCATCGAAGGCAGCGGCAAGGATGCCCTGGACTTCCATATTGCCTACTACATGGGCCGCCTCTCGGCAGAAGAGCCAGGCAGTCAATTCATTGTCATGTCCAAAGACACCGGCTTTGACCCACTGATTGGCCATTTAAAAGCCTCCGGCATCAAGGTGACCCGCAGCGCCAGCGGACAGCATGCCACCACGAAAAAGCCCGCTGCCAAGGCCAGCGACAACCAGACAGATGACGCCCGCCTTGCGCTTATCCTTAAACATCTGCACAAGGCCGGCAAAGCCAAACCAGGCAAACGCGAAACCCTGGCCACGGCATTAATGTCGGTATTCCAGAACAAGCTGCCCAAGCCAACCATCGATCATCTGATCGAGCTGCTGTTCAGCAAAAACATAATCGCGGAATGTAACGGCAAGCTTGCGTATCAGCTCAATGGCAAATCACCCAGCACAGCCAAAACGCCGCTTCCTGCGGTAAAAAAACTGATCGACGCGGAGCAAAATGAACATATCAGCCCCGCATTGCTCTATTTGCACAAGGCCGGCAATGCCAAGCCAGCATCAATGAAGTCACTGCACAGCGGGCTAATGTCGGCATTTCGCAAGCAGCTACCCAGCCAAACCATCAGCGCCATTATTAACACCCTGGTGGAGCACAACATCGTGCTGAACACCGGGGGCAAGCTTCTCTATCAACTCAGCAACGCCCCTGCGGCATAATTTTCGACTCGCCCGAGAGAGCCCCCATGTCCCGTTCCGAAAACTTGTTTGCCAGCGCCCAACAACACATCCCTGGCGGCGTTAACTCGCCAGTACGCGCGTTCAAAAGCGTCGGCGGTACGCCGTTGTTTATCAAGAGTGCCGAAGGCGCCTATATCGTCGACGAAGACGACAAGCGCTATGTCGACTACGTCGGTTCCTGGGGGCCGATGATCCTCGGCCACAGCCATCCCGAGGTGCTCGATGCGGTGCGCAGCCAGTTGCAATACGGCCTGTCGTTCGGCGCACCGACCGCCATGGAAGTAGAAATGGCCGACCTGGTGTGCAGCCTGGTGCCGTCCATGGACATGCTGCGCATGGTCAGCTCCGGCACCGAAGCGACCATGAGTGCCATTCGCCTGGCCCGTGGCTATACCGGCCGCGACAACATCCTCAAGTTCGAAGGCTGCTACCACGGCCACTCCGACAGCTTGCTGGTGAAGGCCGGCTCGGGCTTGCTGACCCAGGGCGTACCCAGCTCGGCGGGCGTGCCGGCGGCCTTCGCCAAACACACCCTGACCAGCGCCTTCAACGACCTGGCGGCCGTCACCCGCCTGCTCGCCGAAGTCGGCCAGAGCGTCGCCTGCATCATCGTCGAGCCGGTGGCCGGCAACATGAACTGCGTGCCGCCGGCACCGGGCTTTCTTGAAGGCCTGCGCGCACTTTGCGACCAGCACGGCATCGTGCTGATCTTCGACGAAGTGATGACCGGTTTCCGCGTCGCCCTCGGTGGCGCCCAGGCCCATTACGGCGTGACCCCGGACCTGTCGACCTTCGGCAAGATCATCGGCGGCGGCATGCCGGTGGGCTGCTTCGGCGGCAAGCGCGAGATCATGCAGCAGATCGCCCCGCTCGGCCCGGTCTACCAGGCCGGCACCCTGTCGGGTAACCCGCTGGCCATGGCCGCCGGCCTGACCACCCTGAAGCTGATCAGCCGCCCTGGCTTCCACGCTGAACTGAGCGACTACACCAGCCGCCTGCTGCAAGGCCTGCAGGAACGTGCCGATGCCGCCGGCATCCCGTTCGTCACCACCCAGGCCGGCGGCATGTTCGGTCTGTACTTCAGTGGCGCGGATGACATCGTCACCTTCGACGACGTGATGGCCAGCGATGTGCAACGCTTTAAGCGCTTCTTCCACCTGATGCTGGATGCCGGCGTGTACTTGGCACCGAGCGCCTTCGAGGCCGGCTTCACCTCCATTGCCCATGGCGATGCCGAGCTGGCGCTGACCCTGGATGCCGCCGAAAAGGCCTTTGCGGCCATGCAGAACGACTGAAACCTGCTGCCAGCCGTCACCCCGGCGCAATGCCGGGGCGCGCTCAGCAGAAAAGCCGGCAAAGCCTTTGTGCCCAGGCCCCGGCTTATTTCATAATGGCCGGGCTGGCGCGCTGCGCTGGCCAGGCTGGATGCCTGTTCTGCTTCCCGAGGCTCGCTGATTTCCATGAACCGCACCGGCCGCAGCCTGACCATGGGTTGCCTGCTGCTTCTTTTGCCCCTGCTGGCCAGTGCCGCGGGCAACTCCCTGCTGGTTCCCAGTAGCGGTCGCTGCGCCCTCAACAGCCTGCCCGAAGACCTGCCTCAAGCCTTGCCCAGCTGCCAGCAAGCCGCCACCAGCGGTGATGTGCAGGCGCAGTTCGAGCTGGGCAGCTTCTATTACGACAACGAACTGACCGAACGCGATCTGGCTCAGGCCCTGCAATGGTTCGAGCAGGCCTCACTGCAAGGCCACGCCCAGGCCCAGCACCGTCTGGGGCTGATGTTTTTCCGTGGCGAAGGCGTACCGGCCAACAATGTGCAGGCCTATATCGTGCTGAAGATGGCGGCGGTCAATGGCGCCGAAGAGGCGCTGGACAGTGCCGATCTGGTGGCCATGCAGATGCGCGCCGACGAGCTACAACTGGCCAGCCAGGTGCTCGGGCAGATCTTCCGTGATTATTTGCTGCAACTGCAGGGCAACCCATCGCTGTTTGCCCCGCCACCGCCGCCAGCCACTAACCACTAACCACTCGCCACTCGCCCGCCTTACTTGTCCGGCATCGGCATGGGGAACGGCATGATATTGCTCACGCCCTTGGCCTCGCTGATTTTCGGCGTACCCAGGCGCTCGACTTCATCGATGCGCACGATCGAGTGCATGGGCACGAAACTGCGCACCACGCCGTCGAACTGAGCCTTGAGCTTTTCTTCGCTGGGATCGACCACCACCTGGGTACGCTCACCGAAGACGAACTCCTCGACCTCCAGAAAACCCCACAGATCGCTTTGATAGATCTGCTTGGCGTACATCTCGAACACCTGGCCCTGGTTGAGAAAAATCACCTTGTAGATAGGTTCGCGCTTGCTCATGGATAGCCAATAACACCGGCAAATTGGGGGCGCGCAGCATAGCACAGCCACCTGATGCAGAAGGCCAGGGTCTAATGCCCCTTCATCGCCCGTTACCAATCAGGCGGCAACCGGCGCTAGGAGGCTGGGCGCTGGCTCGCCTATAATCCGCGCCTCTGCGAACCACCCCCTGAGCCTGCATGAGCAAGAAGCTGTATATCGAAACCCACGGTTGCCAGATGAACGAGTACGACAGCTCGCGCATGGCCGACCTGCTGGGCGAACACCAGGTCATCGAACTGACCGAGCACGCCGAAGACGCCGACGTGATCCTGCTCAACACCTGTTCGATCCGCGAGCGCGCCCAGGACCGGGTGTTCTCCCAGCTCGGCCGCTGGCGTGAACTGAAGCTGGAAAACCCCGACCTGGTAATCGGCGTCGGTGGCTGCGTGGCCAGCCAGGAAGGCGCGGCGATTCTCAAGCGTGCGCCCTATGTCGATGTGGTCTTCGGCCCGCAGACCCTGCATCGCCTGCCGGAAATGCTCGATGCCGCGCGCAGCAGCGGCACCGCTCAGGTGGATATTTCCTTCCCGGAAATCGAAAAATTCGACCGCCTGCCGGAGCCGCGCGTGGAAGGCCCGACCGCCTTCGTCTCGGTGATGGAGGGCTGCAGCAAATACTGCTCGTTCTGCGTGGTGCCCTACACCCGTGGTGAAGAAGTCAGCCGGCCGTTCAGCGACGTGCTGCATGAAGTGCAGCACCTGGCCGAACACGGCGTGCGTGAAGTGACCCTGCTCGGGCAGAACGTCAACGGCTACCGCGGCAGCAGCAGCGACGGCCGCCTGGTCGATCTGGCCGAACTGATTCGTGCGGTGGCCGCCATCGACGGCATCGAGCGCATCCGCTACACCACCTCGCACCCGCTGGAATTCTCCGACGCCCTGATCAGGGCCCATGCCGAGGTGCCGGAACTGGTCAAACAGCTGCACCTGCCGGTGCAATCGGGCTCGGACCGCATTCTCGCCGCCATGAAGC
>DAITLT010000072.1:0-12974 GCA_036835505.1 Pseudomonas sp. | reverse complement strand
CCGCCAGCACGACGCGAGGCTGGCCCCCGTAGCCTGCCCTTTGGCCCCGGTATTGCCTAGGGTCATAGTGCCGCAGGTATCGTTCGCCATAACACCCTTGGGTACCGCGCGCAGTGTGTAGCTGCTGGCTGTCGGAGTGCTGGCAAAGCTCAGGTCGTAATATTTGCTGGTACCGTCCTTGGGCGACTCAGTGAAAGGCAGGACGGGGGCCGCGTTGGCCGCGGTCAGGTACTTGCCATTGGCGGTGTAGTGGCGCTCCATGAATTGCGCCAGCTCCAGTAGCGCGGTCTGCGCATCCGCGCGCCGTGCCTTGCGCACATAGTCCTCATACGAGGGGTAGGCGATGGCAGCCAGGATGCCGATGACGACGATCACTATCATCAATTCGATCAGGGTAAAACCGCCGCCATTACGCCATGCACCATGAAAACCCGCCCGGGATGCCTTGCCGCTGTATCGAGTCATCAGTTGGCCCCCACTTCATGCCAGGATTGGCGGCCAAACCGCTGCGAGTCGGGCTGCGGGATACACCTGGGCGCGCCACCACTGGAGCCGGCGAAGCATAGCCATTTATACAGCGAGGTAACGCCTTTGCTCACGCCGTCATCCACGTCGGAAATGCCCGACCAGGGGATGTCGTCCTCGTCGACGATGGTGGTTGTATCATCGCCATCCAGGTCGTTGTCGCCGTCGGCATCGAAGTACACATAGTTAAGGCGGCCGCCGCTGGACAGATTAACGGCCATGATCCAACTGGTTCCGCCGAATGCGCAAGGATCCGCCGACGGGGTCATGGTGGTGAAAATCACCCGATCGTTGCGCAGGGTAGCCTTGGCGATGACGCGCTCGCCCTGTGCCCCGGTGGCATCCTCGCCCGTTTGCCAGGCGAGATCCAGATACCAGCCCTTGTCGCCAGCCTGGATAGCGTTCTGCGTAATGGCGCGGCCCTTGTCCCCACTGCCGAGGGTGGCCTCGAGCAGGATCCGTTGCTCGCGCAACCCGTCGCGCCCGTCGATCAGCAGTCCGCTGTCGATGATGCCGTAGAAGCTATCTATCGCCGGATCCTCCGGAATCTCATTGTCGCCGGTGCGGTAGAAGCTGCCGGTGCCGAAAAACACCATGTGCTGCTGTTTGTCGTTGAAGGCGGATGACAGTGGCGCGGTGATGGCTTGCCGCGCCCCCGAGTCATCCTTGGCGATAAACAGCGGGTTAGCGTTGAGTGACCCGGGAATACCCCAGGTGGCAGTGTTGCTGCCACTCAGGTCCAGCCGCCAAAGGTTGCCCAGCGTGTCGGCAACATAGAGCCGATCGGCAATCTGATTCGCGTCCGTATCGGAGACCAGCGGCGAGCCCAGGCCGCCGCTAGTGGCCAGGGTGAACTCCTTGATCACGCTGCCATCGGTGGCATCCAGGATCCAGACCTTGCCATCGGCCTGCACGCTATCGTGGTAACCGCTGCTGACGATCACCCCGAAGCGGTTGTTAGGCAGCGCTACCAGTGCCGGCTGGCCAATGGTGTAGCCCATTCTCGGGTGACTGAACTCCCACATCACGCTGTCGCTGGACATGTTGCCAGGATCAGTGACGTCCAGGGCGAAGACGCTCTTGCCGCCGGCGCCGGTGCTGCCTACGACCATGGTCCGCCAGCCTGTGCCTGAGCCCAGCCAGACGTCGGAAACGCGAGGGGTGCCATCGACGTAGTAGCGATGGGCATAGGCCGGGTCGGTCAGGTTGACGAGGTTGCCGAACACATTGCTGGGCACATAGGCAAAGAGTTCCTTGCCGCCGTTTGTCGCAGCTACTTCGCTGATTCTGGCATCGAAGCCATGCAGCATGCCGTCGTTGGCGCCGACAACCACCATCGGCGTGCGATTTTGATAGGCCGAAGAGGCGCGGAACGCGCTATAGGCCACGCCCACGGCACCATTGTTCCAGCCCAGCCGAGAGTAACCGAAGTCCTGTTTATGGATGAACTGCGGATCCGAGTTGACTATGTCGCCCAGCCGGCTGTTGCGTTGACGAAAGGGCTGGGTGCGGTTGGCATCCGAGATTTCCAGCGATCGATCGCCACGCAAAAAGGCCAGGCGACTCTCCGCCATGGCGGTGTCGGTCTCTCCGGTCTTGGTGAGCAGGGTGCGCTGCGCAGTACCGAGATCGCTCCAGGTAAAGTCGATACCGCTGGTCGACCGGAGCGGACCATTGGCCGAGTCCTCGGCGAGCGGCGTGTTGCTGAAAATTTTCCGGCTGGCGACATTGCTCAGACCATCCAACGCAACAGCGGCACTCCAGGCGGCTTCGGCCGCCACTACGCCATCGGCGCCTATTCGTTTTGCCAGCAGGTCGCCACTCCAACGCCGACTGTCGAGCAGCGACTGAAAGACTGCCGTATCGGTATTCAAGCGGGTCGAGTTGGTCGCCAGTGAAGCCGTGGTGCTTTGCACTTCGTTGGCGATTTGCGCGAAAGCCAGCTCCAAGCTCTCGATCATCTTGGCGGCATCGCTCGCAACGTAGAAGTTATCGGGCCGCGGGTCGCCTGTGGTGAGCGTGTCTGTGGTGGTGCGCCACCATTCTTCGGGCAATGCCGAACTGCGCGCGTAAGGATCACCAAAATCTTCAGGCACCTTGAAACCACCGTACTTGGCGGCCAGCCAGTACTGGTTGCGGGCTTTTCCGGCGAGCGACTCGTTCTCGCGAACATCGACCCAGTAGGTAGAGACGGTTTGCTTGCCGGATACATCGGCACGCAAATCCTTGGTGTGGGCATCGTAGGCAAGGCCTGCCATGTAGGCCGAGTTATTGCGACCGGTAAATGGGGTATTGATGGTGATGCCTTCGAGGGCGGCCACTTTTTGCGTTGCGGTGGCGACATTGACCGTAGTGTCCGCGCTGACTTCACTGGGCACCGCCGGCTCTTCGGAGGTATTGCTATTGCCGGGCAGGTTCTTGTCGCGGTGTGTATTGGTGTCGCCGATGCCCAATATCACGTTCTTCTGGCAGGCATACTGAATGGGGTCACCCCAGCTGGTGATGACCGGAAAGCCATCGGCCAGTTCGTAGCGGCTGGTCGCATCGCCGCCGATCGTAGAATAGGCGGAGACATTGCCCTGGTTCTTGAAGTAGCGCAGCGAGGTATAGAACAGCTCGCTCACGGGATCATAGGACTTGTGACCCTTGCTGGTCATCTGACCAAACTTGTTCAGGTAGTTAATGACGCCACTGTCGAGGATGGCGGCATTGGTTGCGGAGGCATCCGCGGAGTCGGGATTACGGACAAACACCCCCGTCAGCGCATCCCACTCACTGGCCGGATTGCTTTGATTGCCGGCAACCCCGGGGGCACGGATGGTCTGGCCGACAAACTTCTGCTTGGCCCGTAATACCCCGCCGTCTCGAAGTATGTCGTGATCGTTCAGGTAGCCGAAAACGCTATAGCGGATGTCACTGGCGTATTGCTGAATGAGCCCTTCGGGCTTGTAGCCCTGACTGTATCTTTCGCAGTTCTCCTCCAGCCCAACGCTGGCATCACACACCTTCACCCGCATATAGACTTCATACACGCCGCTGCCATCGCCGGACAGGTCAGTGCTCGAGGTGTAGTCGCTGGCGGCTCCGTTCAAATCTCCGGACTGGGTAAAGCGCATACGGTTGTCCAGACCGGCAATGAGTGTATTGAAGCCACTCCAGTTGGCCGGCGTCGCATTGCCGACTGCGGTACTGCCGGTAATACCCCGTGCCCCGCTATTGTTCTGCCCTGAGTGCCTGGCTTTTTCCAGCCAGGTTTCGCTGGGTGTGTCCCTGACCCGATAGCCGCCGGTCAAGGCACTGCGAAAAGGGTCGATGGTCTGGGTCGCCGCCCAGTTAAGGAAGTTGCCGCTCCATAATTTCCCGGCACAGGTACGGCTATTGGTTATACCGGTCGGATAGAAGTGGCTGTTGTCACTGTTCGTCGCGTCGTGGCTATAGTCGTAGCATTTGTCGGCATCGAAATAACCGACATATTTATTACTGACGGAATAGTTGCCCAGGTTGGCCATGCTGATAATCGTCGGCCATTCGACCGAAGGCACCAATGCCAAGTTGCCCGGCACGTTGCCGCCGCCCAGCAACAGGGGCGACTGGGAGACATCCGAGTGGGCCGGAGTCGCGGCGAGCGCGATGGCCAGCGACATCATGAAGGCCAAACCCGTGCGCAGCGGCTTGTATCGGCGGGCGAAGCTGTCCATCGCTATGACTCCCCATGAGCACTTATCGAGCGGTTGGTTATTCATTGTTCGACCAGGAAAATAGAGCGCAGCTCTACATGGGATGCCGCGCCACTGTCGGAGTTGAGCGCCATGCCATAACCATCCGCCTCTACCCGCGTAAGGGCGCCCTCATCTGGCATCCCCAGTTCGGTGCTGGTGCGCAGCTTGGCCAGCATCGTGATGCGATAGGTGGGTAGCGTCGCAACGCCTGGAAAGCCCGAGTAAGTGCCGGTGAGCGGCGCGGCATCGAGCGTACCCAGGGTATCGCCCAGGAATTTTTCGTTGACGACCCCTTCGCCCTTGCGCAACGCCGCTTCGGCGGCCTGAAGGGCGAGACTACTGTCGCGTATATTGCCGGCCATGCTTTCTTGCAGCGATGTTCCACGCATGCTGCTCAAGCCGATGATCGTCAGCAATAACAGCATGACCATGGCGATGATCAGAATCGCCCCGCGCTGGTTATTTATGGGCACTACGTTCATGGGTCTACTCATGGCAGGCGGTTACGGATTCCGATGGTGCTCGAGAACACTTGCGCAAGACGACGATTCCCAATGGTCACGGCTGCTCCGTTAAAATCGATGACTTGATTTTCTGGAGTCACATTGGTTTCAGCACCGACAACCAACAGATAGACGCGAACAGAAACGACATCGTCCCAGTCGGCGACACTGGCCGCCGACACATAATTGCTAACCTGCTTATTGGCGCCAGCGATGCCATAAAGGATCTGCATATTCTCGACCCCTTCGATCAGCACTTCATCGTCTTCAACTCCCGTTGTGAAACTGATCCGTCGTAGCGCGGGGCGGTTATTGACGTCATTGCCGATGTAGTAGGTGGCACTCTGCAGTTTGAGAATGTCCATGGCGCCATCGTAGGCATGACTGAAGGGGTTGCTGGCAGGATTCTTATTGCCGGGCGAACCCACGGCACCGCGGGTCAGGTTTTGCGCATTGGCATTACTGCGATTTTGAAACAGGTCGCAGCCCAGGGGGTCGGAGACGATGATGATCGTGCCCTGGGCAACACCACTGGCAGCGGTCAGGCTGATGGTGTTGGCAGTGGCCGGGGTATTGCCACTAGCCGTCACCCCCGCAAGACTGGCCGCATATTTGACGTGAATCACGTCGCCAGCGGTGCGATTGTCTACCCATGAGGGTGATGCATTAGCTCGACCGCTCAGGGCCTGGCTCAGATCGAACAAGTCATCGCTGTAGCTGGCACTGCTCTCATTGAGCAGGTTATTGAGTGGCGTTATGCACTCGCCCTTGTACCCGGCATTGCGAATGTCACTGGTTAGAAATTCCATGGCGAAGCGACCGCTTTCCTGCACGCGGGAAAGTGCGGTATTAGCACTGTAGGTTTGCTTGCTCGCCAGAAAGATCTGCAATACCCCACCCATCAGCAACAGGCTGAGGGTCATGGCGATCAACAGTTCGACGAGCGAAAGACCTTTCTGCCGGTGCATCGAGGTACGGGTCATATTTCAGTCCGGTAGACGAAGGTTTCAATGCCGCTGTCGCTGCTATCGACTGTCTTGATCCGCCCGCGATTGTCGTTCCAGCGCACGGAAATGGTCACCAGCGCGCCCGTCTTTTCGACCTTGCCGGTGCCTTCCGGCAGGGTCAGGGCCAGCGCATTCAACCATTCGGCCTTGTCTTTCTGCGCTTGCGTGCCACTCACCGAGTTGCTGCTGGATGAGGTTGGAAAGTCGAATTCGTAGGCGCTACCCAGCGCCGCCGTACGGTTCGCCCGCATGCGGTCGGCGAGGTCGCTGGCGAGTATGGTCACTTGCGAACGGTAATAAGCGCTGTGGTTACTCTGCACGCTGGTGATTTGCAGCAGGGCCAGCCCCAGCAAGCCGATGGCCAGGACGATGATGGCGATGAGCACTTCGATCAGCGTGGCGCCGCGCTGGGCAACCGGGCGATAGGCTCTCATTGGCAGGCTGCCTTTTGCAGAGTGGCAGTGCCGGTAGCGGTGAGGGCAATCTCGCGCTTTTGCTGGCCGCTGCAAAGGGTGGGCTTGACGGAGAAGTCGCTGGCAGCAGCCATGCCATTGCCGCGAAAGGTCACGCCAGCGTTCGGACCGACGATCACCAGGCCTTGTGCGCTGTCCCAGACCTTGATCACGTCCCCGCCGGACTGCTGCACGAGCCAGCCAGCGCTCCAGTCCGTCCCGGCTTCACAGCTGCTGCCGCCCGCATTGCGGCGACAGATCACAACGTCCAGGCGACGTTTCACGGCCTCGGAACGGGCGAACTGCAGTGCCCCTTGAAGTTCGCCGCCCAGCGACGACGCACGGGTGTCTCGCAGCATGCTGCTGAAGGAAGGGACGGCGATCCCGAGAATTATCGCGAGCACTGCGAGGGTGATCATCAGTTCGATCAGCGTGAAGCCTTTCTGCGACATCGCATCCACTCCATAGATGTCTTCTTATGGCGCGCACGGACCGCCCTCTCCCTCCCCTGCAAACGCCCATCCATGGACAAACGGTCAAAAAATCCCGACTAGCGGTTATTTTGCGCCTCGGGATCATAACCGAGTGGTACGACCGTTTCACATTGTTAATGCAAAGAACTGCGACCTCGCCCTCATATTGGTGGGTGACGGAAGGTGCAGGACGGAAAGCCGAAGGGGCTGGAGGGAGGCGAACGGGCTTATCGGCAAGCAGGCGGTTGCCGTGCCTGAAGGCTTAGGGAAACGGAGGAAGTGGGCCGTGGAGGCAGGGGGAAATTAGCCAGATTGGCTGAGGCCGGCACAGCGCAGGAGGGCGACCCGGCACAGGCCAGCCGCCCTTTGCGTCGAATCGCCGTTGCTTGTAGCAGGTGTGAAGGCTGCCAGCAGGGGCAGCCAGTTACGCCGGTTGAACTACGGAAAACGGGTCAGGAGCAGGTCGAGGTATTGGTTCGCTCGACGGAAGCACGCCCAGTCACAGTAATAGTGACCTCCCGTTCTTGGCCACCCACACTGGGCGTCGCACGACAAAACACAAAGGTCGGGTCAGCTGGCGCCGGAGTAACGCCGACGCCAGTAGGCTGAAAGGTAAAGCTGGTCTGAGCTGAGGTGATCAGAAAGCCGCTGGGAGCCGCTCCATGCGCCTGAATCACCGCCCCTCCGGAACTCCTGACAATCCATCCATTCGCCCATGTACCAGTGCAGGTTGCTCCATCGCTGGAGGCGCAGAGCGTCACCGTCTGATTACGTTTGATCGCCTCGCTGCGCGCCAGCACCGCTCCCGCGACCAGATCGTTGGCCTGGGAGCGCAGCTTGCTGCCCAGGGTCATGTCGGAGTACGACGGCAGCATAATCGTCAGCAGCACCGCGAATACAGCAAGCGTGATCATCAACTCAATCAGGGTGAAACCGCGCTCGCGGGCTAGTCGCTTACCCACCACATCTCGTCGCGGCAGTAAGCGACTGAACATCGACCATCCGATCATTGCTCAAGATTCCAATAGACTCTTGACCTCGGAGGCGAGGAGGTTGTCCCGGCACCGGGTATCAAAGGTAATTCCGTGTCCTCGGGTATACCACTTTCGAAAGGCGAGTCGCCGCTAGCGCCAATTACGAAGGGGACCGTGCTGCCATCATCAAGTGTCACCAAGCCCGCCACCGGTGACGGAGGAAGGCTGTCACCAATGATATTCGCGAAACGCTCACCATCTTCATTACGAGCACTGGCATCCACGTAGCCAATGTTATATACGCGCGCCTCGCCCAGACTGGAACACTGCCCTGGGGTTGGCGCGACAGGCTGACTGGTACTGAAGATGGTCGTACCGAACACCGTCAACGCCGACGTCACCACCTGCTCCGAGGACGCCAATCCCAGGTACCAGCCCTTGCTCGCAGCCAAATCGGCGGGATTTGGATCGTTGTCGGTAAGTATTGGGGTCAGCGACGCGAGACACAGCAGGTTCGCAGAACAGTTCCCCGACTCAGTGCTCAGCCATGTCGCGTCGGTCGGCTTGTCTTTGAACATGAAAAAATAATTATCGACAGCGCTTGCCGCGACATAATTCAGCACAGGCTTTTCCCGATCCCCCGATCCCAGCAGTACATAGTGGGTGGAACCAATCACCACGACGCTAGACTCAAACATAAATTTGCGGTTCGCCGCACAGCCTGTGCTGGGGGTACTGCAACCCACGGATGCAATCTTTGTAATAGTCCAGGAGCCCGGCGCTGTGCTGCCTATCGGGCTATTGGCAGTAGCACCGGAAATCCGATAGACATTGCCTCCCGTATCAGCCGCATAGGCATACTCAATGGTGTCGCCGCCAGGGGTAAAGACCACGGAAACCTTCGCCACCACACTGCGGTCAGTCGCGAATGACTGCAATATGGCCCCTGTCTCCGCATTCAGCAGGTAAATCTTGCGGCCCTTGGCCGAAGACGTGCAGCTATGGTTTGCCGTACCGTCGTCGGTGTCCTCGCAATTATCATAGCCCCCCCCCAGCAGCAACATCGGCGAGGTACCGGAGCCATAACCAGCCGCCTTGACTATCAATGGTTCCGACCAGGTCTGGCCAATATCAGCAAAACCCGTGCTGCAATCCGTGTCGTTGGTCATATTAGGGCAACCCTTGCGCCAGAGCAGTATTGGGGTTTGCGGGGTCGACACATCGAATGCATAAAGGTGCCGTCCGCCGCGGCGCATGCTGGCATAGATCCAGGCAGTTGCACCGTCTACGTCTACATAGGAGGCCAGTGGGCCGTCGATACCATATCCCTTCGCCTCAGGTGCTGGTTCGACACTCGGCTGCCCTGGATAGGCGATAAGCGGGCTATTGTCCTTGAGCCGCTTGAGCTTGGGGTAAAACTCTGGTGCAACGAATGACCACAACTCCTGCCCCGGCGCCTTACCGCCAATCGTCGTATTGTCGAGGTCTGGACGATTACCATTGATCGCATGCAGCATGCCATCGTTAGCGCCGTAGTAGATCACCACTTGACGTGAGCCCGCGGCATCCCCGCCATAGTTGATCGCCACAGGGCTGGAGTGCACCACATCGCCATGTGCAGACGGGCGCATCTCTGCCGTGGTGATGGCATCCACATCTTCATCAGTCACATCCTGGCCACGCGCCCAATTAATCAAGGCATCGCGCTCGGTAGTACCAAGCGGACTGCTCGGATTGAGATCGGCCCCACTTACGTTAGTACTGTTAAAGTTGACCAGTGATGCACAACTGACCAGGCCACAGGTCAATACGCTACGCCCACCGACATTACCGGCGTTGCGCAGCATATAGGCCTGGCCACCTTTCTCCACAACATTGCCATCCGGGAAATTTGATTGGGCCGAGTCAACCACCAGCAGACACTCGCCCTGCGGCCTGAATGCCCAGTAGTTATCCGCTACCGACGGTGTCCAGAAACTACGCGCACATTCGGTAACAAAGCCGGTCGATGTGTTAATGGCGCCCGAACTGTCCGCGTCCTGCAACTTAAGGGCGCCATCTATCAGCCCCAGTTTATATTGCTTCAAATTACCAGGCCATAGTGGACGAGAGTCTGCATCCGGACGAAACATCCCGATATAGACCTGGTTAAGGTAAGTGCCCTGCGTATTGACACTGACCGGCAAGCTCACTGAAGAAAACACGCTATTGACTGACTGAATTTCTGAAAAAATACTATTTAACGCATTGGCAATCGCCGCACCATCATTGGCCACATCAAAATACTTGCCACCACTGACACCGGCCATACTCTTAAGCAACGCGGTCCAACCGGGGCCTTGCCCCGTAGTCACCTTGTTAATATCCACCGTATAGGTGGTAATCCCAAGGCTATCCTTTTTCATAAAACGTGCCCATTCATCGGCCACGTTGTCTTGTGAGCCACTCGGCGAGATTGGAATAGCTGTAGTTGAGCCACCTGCGGTAGTCAGGGCAGCGGTGGCCTGAGTAATATCGCTATTGTTATCTTGCGCCGCACCATTACTGATATAAATAATAAAGTTCTTCGCACAGCCATCCGCTATAGGTGTGGTATACGAAGACCCGTCCTTGGTCGTTAGTGCATTACCAGCCAAGGCATAGATAGCGTTATCCTGCACGGTACCCGACGCATTGCCTAGATAGTCCGTTTTGCCTTTATTATTACCTGCATACGGCGCTCCGGCAGAATAATACAAATAGGCCTCCTCCATGGCCTTGGCCACCTTGCCGCCGTTTGACTTGTCGCCGAGCACATCAAAACTATTCACAAGATCCTGAAACAGAACTTTATTGGCAGAAGTCAACGGTCGAATGGCAGCCCGCACATAAGCACCATCATTGCCAGAGTTGGCTCCGCCAGTTTCACTAAACATCATCAGGCCAAGCCTAAACTTATCCGCCGGCAGTCCGTTTACCACCGAAACCAACGCGGCCTTCTCATTAACAAATGGTGTATTCCAGTTCGCCGTATTGTCCAGCACTATCAATACATTAGGTGCCGTGGTGACTGAGGCCGGGCTGCTGGTAAACAGGTCGATATCATCCGCCTGTACCGGAACCAGGGCGACCAACAACATGATCCCCCAGATACTCTCCAGATACTTTCTGCCCATAATAATCAACCTCATAAATAAAACCTCAAATACACCTTACGGTTCGCTCGGCAGTCGTCAATATCATATTAACGCCACTGCGAACAGCAGTATAAGCACCACTAGCAGGATCCGTCACGGTAGCCCGCAACTCCCACACTGTCAGCCAAGGATCTTGGCACATCGGCAAAAGCGATTGCTGGCAAGCGCCCGTCGGCACCACGATTACTTTTTCCTGCACACAAAGCTTGGCCACTCTTGCCGTATAGTCATCGACGCCGTCGTTATTGACATCCAACAGAACGTCCTCAACACAGGCATTGGAATCAGTAAAGTCAGGCGGACAAGAAGTTGATGTGAAATCAGACTTCAACACTTCATCGATCGCCATGTTGGCTGCAGCAATCGCTTCGTCGCGAATTTGTATATTGCCTACAGTCTTGAGATTGACCATGCTCAAACTCCAAGCACCGGACACCAGCAAGGTAAACAATAACAACATGATCAAGGCCACCACCAAAGTGGCGCCACGCTCAGCATAAGCACGACCGAGATGACTCATAGTGGCTCCCGGCGCGACGATATATTGATAAGGCTGACAGCGGTGGAATACGCGTGACGCTTGAAGCCATCATTAAACGGTCCAAGCGAAGTACTGCCCAGCGTGTACGTTTTACTATCAGTATAACCAGGTGTCGTCGTCAGACTACGCGCCAACACATGCAGCTTGACCACTACTACATTGATCAACTCATCCTCGCTGCAGGGGTCGGCGGTCGTACAGCGGATAAAGACGCCGTCCGCGGCTCCATCCCCGCGATTGGTGGCAGTAGGGTCAGCGGCGTAATTAACATTGCCAGCCTCATCATCAATGCCCAATTCCACCGTAAAGCCCTCTATTCCGTCTATCAGCGGCTGGGCAGGCAACATGACTCCATTTTTGAATTCCGCACGCATCAGGGTGGGGATTTCATCATCCGCAGTCACTGAATAGCTCCGTATGTAGTAGATATTGGAGATGTACCGTCGCTTAGCTGCGGGAGTTAGGCAATCCTTGATGGTTTTGGTAAAGCCCGCCGTGCCTAGTACATAGCCATACGCCGCAGTCTCCAGCTCTGTCTCGCAGCGGGAATACTGGAAATATACGGTATCCGCTTCACAGCCCGTATCACCTTCTTCGCAAGTATCGGCATGCCGCACCACCAGTACATCGGTACCCGGTTGCTGGCTTGCGAGTTGTGTCGAGCATCCCGTCGGCAAAGCGTCATAGGTCTGTACTGGGAAACGCAGTAGGTTGTCTTTATCAAGCGCACTCCAACCGGAAAAGTTTGCACAGGGCGCTGGAGCTACAAAACCCGAAGGATAGTCTGAGTCCAGATCTACAGCACCCATGTCAGCAAAATGCGGAACATAGCCGCCCCAATACCCGCCATGCTTTACATCATTGGCGATCAATTGCATCGCAAAGCGGCCGTTCTCGATTTGCACATTGGTCTTGGCCATTTCATCGTTGGTGCGACTGACGTCCAGAAAGAGCGTGAGTATCGCCCCCATGATCAGTAAGCTGATGACCATGGCCACCATCAACTCGATCAGGCTAAAACCGGTTTGCAGGCTCAACCCAAAAGGGCTACGCACTCTACCTTGCACATTGAGTAATGGTTTTTTCATAGTGTGTCCACCCGCACGATGGTAGTGACCACACGGCGACAGAGATCCCCCGAGCAGGTCGAACCGACAGGGCCGTCATAGCTGTCTTTGCCACAAGCAACGCTGGCCGGCGGAACGGAGACCGGCGCCAAACCTTGCCAGGCCACAGTAATCATGTACTCACCCCCGCCCAACGACTCGACACAGCCGCGCCCACCAATCATTGCACCCACTTTGTTCCCGGATGCAGTTTCGCCAGCGCCTTTCAGAGCCTCGCACCACTCCCCCGTATCACGCTGCTGCTGGGTCGCCGTAGTTGTCGGACAATTTATCAGCGACACTCCCACCCCAGTGGTAGCGGTGACATAACTGGCGGCTGCATTACGATTGCTGGCAATGCGATTGGCCATATCATTGAGCAGCAACAGAGCCTGGGATCGCTGATAGGCCTCCATCTCGGACTGCTGCAACCGCGACTGCAACCCGGCGATACCCAGCAAACCGATGGAAAGAATAATCACGGTGACCAGCACTTCG
>DAITLT010000071.1:0-13018 GCA_036835505.1 Pseudomonas sp. | reverse complement strand
AAGAACATCGCCTACGACCATGAAATGGACACCACTTTCATGGCCAAGCCCTACCCCAACCAGGCGGGTAACGGGCTGCACGTACACATCTCGATCCTCGATAAAGACGGCCGCAACATCTTCACCAGCGACGACCCGGCGACGAACGACGCTTTGCGCCACGCCATCGGCGGGATCATCGAAACCATGCCGGCCTCGATGGCCTTCCTCTGCCCGAACGTCAACTCGTACCGCCGCTTCGGCGAGAAGTTCTTCGTGCCGACCTCGCCGACCTGGGGCATCGACAACCGTACCGTCGCCCTGCGCGTGCCCAATGATTCGGCCGATGCCGTGCGCATCGAACACCGGGTTGCCGGGGCCGATGCCAACCCGTACCTGGTCATGGCCTCGGTGCTGGCCGGCATTCACCACGGTCTGAGCAATCAGATCGATCCCGGCGAGCCGCTCGAAGGCAACGCCTACGAGCAGACCGAAGCCAGCCTGCCGAACAACCTGCGCGACGCCCTGCGCGAACTGGACGACAACGAGGTGATGGGCCGCTACATCGACCCGAAGTACATCGACGTGTTCGTCGCCTGCAAGGAAAGCGAGTTGGCGGAGTTCGAATATTCGATCTCCGACCTCGAGTACAACTGGTACCTGCACACCGTTTAAGCGCAACACCCCACGCCGGCCTTAGTGCCGGCGTTGTTTTATCTGACCTTCGGCTTTTTACCTGGCTCAACTCCTGCGGCGGCAACGCCGTGGCCGAGGGAAGGGTTCAAGTGCCGACATTCACTGGCACTTGTGCGCAGTACGGACTGCGCATCTCAATATGGAGATCGTTATGCCGCGTTTTCTTGCTGTGCTTTCCCTGACTCTGGCACCGCTGCTGGCCAGCGCCGAAGAGATGATCAGCGTCTACAACTGGAACGACTACATCGCCCCCGAGGTGTTGCTGAGTTTCGAGAAGGAAAGCGGCATCCGCGTCGACTATCACACCTACAGCACCGCCGAAGAGCTGGAAAAACTCATGGCCAGCGGCGTTGCCATGGACATCGCCGTACCCTCCCATGACGCCTTGCCGGGGCTGATCAAAACGGCGGCGATTCAACCGCTGGATCTCACCCGTCTGCCCAACCGCCAGCACCTGGATAAGCAGTTGCTGAGTAAGCTGGCCGCCTTCGATACAAAGAACCTGCACGCCATTCCCTACCTTTGGGGTTCGGTGGGCCTGGCGATCAATACCGTGGAAGCAGAGAAGGCCTATGGCGGCCCGCTGCCCCACAGCTGGAGCCTGTTGTTCGACGCCGAGCAAAGCAAGCGCCTGGCCAGTTGCGGCATTGCCATGATCGACGCCCGCGACGAAGTGCTCTCGGCGCTGATGATGTACCAGGGTCGCAGCCTGGCCCACAGCCCGCCCAGCCAGATCAAACGCGCCGCCAGCGTGCTGGAGCAGTTGCGCCCCAGCGTGCAATACATCGACAGCACGCGCTACATCGACGACCTGGCCAAGGGCAAGCTGTGCCTGACCCTGGCCTGGGTCGGCGATGCCCTGGCCGCCCATGACGCCGGCCAGCCGATCGAATTCATCATCCCCGAAGAAGGCTCGGTGGCCTTTATCGACAGCCTGGTAATCCCCAAGAACGCCCAGCGCGCCGACCTCGCCCATCGCTTTATCGACTACCTGATGCAGCCCAAGGTTGCCGCCCAGATCACCGAAGACACCCTGTTCCCCAGCGCCAACGCCGACGCCAAGGCCTTCCTCGACCCGGCCATCAGCACCCTGCCCGGCCTCTACCCGGATCGCGAAACCAAGCGCCGGCTGGCCGCCCTGGAAGTGCTGCCCGAGAAAAACATCCCCAGCCTGGAACAGGTGTGGAGCACCTTTACCGCGCCCCTGTGACTTGCCGCGACACGCCGAGTGACGTCCAATAGCGCCTCAACAGCCGCTAAGAAATGGCTTTACCAGCGTTCACTGTTGCAACGTTAGCTTCACGCCGTAGGAGCGGCTTCAGCCGCGATGCTTTTAAAGCAAAGGTCATCGCGGATAAATCCGCGCCTACCGAAGCTCAATCGCACCCTCAACGTATAACGTGGACAAAGCCTAAGGAATGCCCCATGTCGCGCCCCGTCAGCAGCCGTAAACCACGCGCCAGCAGTCAACTGCGCATCGCCGCCATCCTCGCGGCCGCCCGCAGCCTGCTGGCCGAGCAAGGGGTCGGCAGCCTGTCGGTGTATTCGGTGGCGGAGCGGGCGCAGATGCCACCGTCCTCGGTGTACCACTTCTTTGCCAGCGTGCCGGCGATTCTCGAAGCCCTCACCGGCGAAGTGCATGCGGCCTTTCGCGCCTGCCTGCAGCAGCCCATCGACCCGACCAACCTGCGCGATTGGCGTGATCTGGCGCGGGTGGTGGAGCAGCGCATGCTGGCGATCTATGCCGCCGATCCGGCCGCCTGCCAGCTGATTCTGGCCCAGCACGGCCTCACCGAAGTGACCCAGGCCGACCGCCTGCACGACATCGAGCTCGGCCAATTGCTGCAGGCGCTGTTCGACCAGCACTTCCAACTGCCCAGCCTGCCGGATGACGTCGATGTGTTCGCCCTGGCCATGGAACTCGGCGACCGGGTGTATGCCCGCTCGGTGCAGCAGCACGGCCTGATCACCCCGCGCATGGCCGAGGAGGGCATGCGCGTATTCGACGCCTACCTGGGCCTGTACCTGCCACCCTTGATGGCCAAACGCAGCGCGTAAAGCCGATATTTATCTGTATTTAAATCAGATATTGATTTCTGATAGAAAAATACCGTTTCTAATGCGGATTTTTATCGACTATAAAGTCAGCAAGTGCCGCGCACGTCTGCTGCGCCACGTCATCTTCAATCATCATCTGCTAGCGTCAGATGACACTCTTCACCCACCCCTGCGAGGTGCTGCATGTCCCGTATCGTTTCTGTCGCCGCAACCCAAATGGCCTGCTCCTGGGATCGCGCCGCGAATATCGCCAACGCCGAGAAGCTGGTGCGCCAAGCCGCCGCCCAGGGCGCCCAGATCATCCTGATCCAGGAACTGTTCGAGACCCCGTACTTCTGCCAGAAGCCCAACCCGGACTACCTGCAGCTGGCCACCACGGTGGAAGCCAACGAGGCCATCGCCCACTTCCAGAAGGTCGCCAGGGAACTGCAGGTAGTGCTGCCGATCAGCTTCTTCGAGCTGGCCGGGCGCGCGCGTTTCAACAGCATCGCGATCATCGATGCCGACGGCAGCAACCTGGGGATTTATCGGAAAAGCCACATCCCGGACGGCCCCGGCTACCACGAGAAGTACTACTTCAACCCGGGCGACACCGGCTTCAAGGTGTGGAACACCCGCTACGCCAAGATCGGCGTGGGCATCTGCTGGGACCAGTGGTTCCCCGAGTGTGCGCGCAGCATGGCGCTGCTCGGCGCGGAAATCCTGTTCTACCCGACCGCCATCGGCAGCGAACCCCATGATCCGGGCATCACCTCCCGCGATCACTGGCAGCGCGTGCAGCAAGGCCACGCCGGCGCCAACCTGATGCCGCTGGTCGCCTCCAACCGCATCGGCAAAGAAGTGCAGGACGACTTCGACATCACCTTCTATGGCTCGTCGTTTATCGCCGACCAGTTCGGCGAAAAGGTTGAGGAGTTGAACGAGACCGAAGAAGGCATCCTGGTACACCGCTTCGACCTCACCGAGCTGGAAAAAGTACGCACCGCCTGGGGCACCTTCCGCGATCGCCGGCCCAACCTGTACGGCGCCCTCGCCACCCTCGATGGCGCACTCAAATCCGAGTAACCCCGCCACCCGCAACGGGGGCAACCCAACCGCCCCCGTCACTACTTACCACCCCCACTCACGACTACCCACTCACCACTCACACCACTCACAACTGACCACTCACCACTTACCCCTTACCCCTTACCCCTTACCCCTTACCACTTACCACTTACCACTTACCCCCATTTGGTGCCCCTATGACCACTCTGACCAGCACCCCCAGCGCCGATGGTTTCCATATGCCGGCGGAATGGGCGCCCCACAGCCAGACCTGGATGATCTGGCCGCAGCGCCCGGACAACTGGCGCCTCGGCGGCAAGCCGGCGCAGGCCGCCTTCACCGCCGTGGCCAAAGCGATTGCCGAGTTCGAGCCGGTGACCCTCGGCGTATCGGCCGAGCAGTATGAGAACGCCTGTGTACGCCTCGACCAGGCCAATATCCGCGTAGTAGAAATCAGCAGCGACGATGCCTGGGTGCGCGACACCGGGCCGACCTTCGTGATCAACGATCAGGGCGAGGTGCGCGGCGTCGACTGGACCTTCAACGCCTGGGGCGGCTTCGACGGCGGCCTGTACTGGCCATGGCTGCGTGACGATCAGGTGGCGCGCAAGATCCTCGAAATCGAACGCTGCCCGCGCTACCGCACCGAAGGCTTCGTGCTCGAAGGCGGGGCCATCCACGTCGATGGCGAAGGCACCCTGCTGACCACCGAAGAATGCCTGCTCAACCAGAACCGCAACCCGCAGCTGTCGCGCGCCGAGATCGAAGTCCAGTTGCGCAGCCATCTGGGCATCGACCGGGTGATCTGGCTGCCCAACGGCTTGTTCAACGACGAGACCGACGGCCACGTCGACAACTTCTGCTGCTACGTGCGCCCCGGCGAAGTGCTGCTGGCCTGGACTGACGATCCGCACAACCCCAACTACCAGCGCTGCCAGAGTGCCCTGCAGGTGCTGGAAAACACCCTGGACGCCCAGGAGCGCAAGCTGGTGATCCACAAGATGCCGATCCCCGGCCCGCTGTATGCGACCGAGGAAGAATGCGCCGGTGTCGATCCGCTGGACGGCAGCCAGGAACGCAGCCCCCATGTGCGCCTGGCCGGCTCCTACATCAACTTCCTGATCGTCAACGGCGGCATCATCGCGCCCAAGTTCGACGACCCCATGGACGCCGAAGCCGAAGCCATCCTCCAGCGCCTGTTCCCCGCGCATCGCGTGGTGATGGTACCCGGCCGCGAGATCCTCCTCGGCGGCGGCAATATCCACTGCATCACCCAGCAACAACCGGCGCCACAACGACGCTAAAACGCCGCCGGCCGAAGTCTCTTCGGCCGGCACAGTGATCTTCGACATCCAGGAAGGCGCGCGGCGCGTGGTTGAGGCCATCAGCCAGTTCACCGCGACCCTTGAGCGCTAGCGCCTAGCCGGTGCTGCTTTAGCCGTCTGCGCGGCGCTCGAACACCTCAAACAGAGCCATGCCCGCCAGCATGGCCGCGACAAACACCAGCACCTGCCAATGGCCGCTAAGCAGTATCGCCACGGCCGGCCCCGGACAGATGCCGGCGAGACCCCAACCGATACCAAACAGCAGGCTGCCGCCGAGTAGGCGCCGATCCAGCGCGCGCTTGACCGGCAACTGCAGCGGCGCGCCCAGCAAGGAATACGAGCGGCGCCTGGCCCAGGCAAAGGGCAACAGGGCCAGCGCAATAGCCCCGGCCATCACCAGCGCCAGCGACGGGTCCCAGGCCCCAGCCAGATCGAGAAACCCCAGCACCTTGGCCGGATTGGCCATGCCCGCCAGCAACAAACCAAGACCAAACACCAGCCCGGCAAAAAACGCCGTCAGCTTGCCCATACTCATCCTCCCAGGCCGTGACGCAGGACATACACAGTGGCAAAACCACTGGCCATAAATACCAGGGTCGCCAGCAACGAACGCGGTGACAGGCGGGCGATGCCGCAGACGCCATGGCCGCTGGTGCAACCGGCGCCATAGCGGCTGCCCAGCCCCACCAACAGACCGGCCAACAGCAGGCTCAGCCAACCGCCCTGGAACTCGATCGCCGGCAAGGCCGCGAACACTTGCCAGAGCAGCGGCGCCAGCAGCACCCCGAGCAGGAACAACGCCTTCTCGCCACGGCCTTCACCACCGCGAGCCAACAGGCTGCCGAGCAAGCCGCTGATGCCGGCGATACGCCCGTTAAACAACACGAACAGCGCCGCCGCCACGCCAATCAGCGCGCCGCCGGCCAGCGCCGACCAGGGCGTAAAATGCAGCCAGTCGATGGTCATTGCGCACCGCCACAGAACTGCTCATACAGGGTATTGATCACCGCCAGCGCCGCCGGGCTGCTGATCCGGTAATAGATCTGCTTACCGTCGCGACGGGTTGCCACCAGGCCTTCCCGGCGCAATACGGCGAGCTGTTGCGACAGGGTCGGCTGGACAATACCGAGCAAGGCCTCCAGCTCACTGACATGGCGTTCGCCCTGGGCCAACTGACACAGCAGCAACAGCCGATCGGGATTGGCCAACGCCTTGAGCAACTGCCCGGCGGCATCGGCATTGGCACGCAACAGCTCAAGGTCGGGCGCAACGGCAGGATCAATCACGGCATTCAGTCTCACCACAAACAATATGTTTTTAAATATATTGTTTATCGGTGAAATGTACAGCCGAGCCGATCAACGGCCAGGCACGCGCCGCTCGCGGATCGTCAGCGCGAAGAAAAAAGGCTCAGCGCAGGGCTTGGGCAAAGAGCCGATTGAAACCGGACGGGTAAGCGCATCACCCCGCAGAAATGCGCAGAACCATACAAAAACACCCTGTGAAGTTGTAGCTTCACAGGGTGTCGGGGGCCATCTCATTAACCCGCGCCTGGCGTGGGTTTTTCAGGCTGCAGCGGTCTTAGATCGGGCGGCTGCCGTATTTGCTGTCGGGCTTCTTGGGTGGATCGGCCACGACGTTGGCTTCCACCTCCTGCACCTTGCCACCGCGGGAAAGGAACTCTTCCATGGCGCGGGCCAGGGCATCGCGTTCTTTCTGCTTGGCTTCGACACTGGGCAGCTCGTCGACATCGACAGCGGCCTTGGCTTTGGCTTTGCCTTTGGCGGCCGGGACGATCTCGTCGTCAGCATCGCCATCGTCATCACTGACGCCATCATCGGCAGCGGCCAGCTCCTCGCCTTCGTCCTCGTCGGCGCCTTCCAGCTCGTCGTGTTCCAGATCGTCGTCGCTCATGTTCCAACCTCATGACTTGCGAAAAACAAGTTAGTTATAGCCCAGGCGCGCGGTCTTTCTCGCCCGCCAGGAAAAAATTTGGCGCCACTTGCCGGCCGCTCATTCAGGCCTGCAGCACGCTTCGGCGCGCATTCTAGCGTGCTGCCAGAAAAAGCAAAGGCCGGCCTAACCAGTTTGTTTGCGGACAATGCAAAACGCCCGGAAGATCCGGGCGTTTTGTGCTTACGCGGCAGGCTTACAGGTTGTAGCCACGCTCGTTGTGCAGCGCCAGGTCGAGGCCGACGGTCTCTTCCTCGTCGCTAACCCGCAGACCCATGACCAGGTCGATCACTTTGAGGATCAGGTAGGTGACGATGGCGGTGTAGATCACGGTGAAGGCCACACCCTTGAACTGGGTGAAGAACTGCGCGCCGATGTCTTCCACGGTGCCGAAGCCGCCCAGCGCCGGAGCCGCGAACACACCCGTCAGCAGAGCCCCGACGATACCGCCAACACCGTGTACACCGAAGGCGTCCAGGGAGTCGTCATAGCCCAGCTTGCGCTTCAGGCTGGTAGCGCAGAAGAAGCAGATCACCCCGGACGACAGGCCGATGATGATGGCGCCCATTGGACCGCAGGTACCGGCCGCCGGGGTAATGGCCACCAGGCCGGCGATCACGCCCGAAGCGATGCCCAGGGCACTCGGCTTACCGTGGGTCAGCCACTCGGCGCACATCCAGCCCATGGCCGCAGCGGCGGTGGCGATCTGGGTCACCAGCATGGCCATCCCGGCGGTGCCGTTGGCCGCGACCGCGGAGCCGGCGTTGAAGCCGAACCAGCCGACCCACAGCATGGCCGCGCCCATCAGGGTGTAACCGAGGTTGTGCGGCGCCATGGAGGTGGTCAGGTAGCCCTTGCGCTTGCCCAGCACGATGCACGCCACCAGGCCGGCGATACCGGCGTTGATGTGAACCACGGTGCCGCCGGCAAAGTCCAGCACGCCCCAGTCCCACAGCAGGCCGCCGTTACCGGACCAGACCATGTGCGCGATCGGTGCATACACCAGGGTGAACCAGATGCCCATAAACACCAGCATCGCGGAGAACTTCATGCGCTCGGCGAAGGCGCCGACGATCAGCGCCGGGGTGATGATGGCGAAGGTCATCTGGAAGAAGATGAACACGCTTTCCGGGATCGCATAGCTCAGGCTGGCCGGGGTCACGCCCGCCAGGAAGGCTTTCGACAAGCCACCGATAAAGGAGTTGAAGTTAACCACCCCCTGCTCCATGCCGGTCACGTCAAACACCAGGCTGTAGCCGTAAATGACCCACAGCAGGCTGATCAGGCCGGTGATGGCGAAGCACTGCATCAACACCGAGAGGATGTTTTTCGAGCGCACCATGCCGCCGTAGAACAACGCCAGACCCGGAATGGTCATAAACAACACCAGCACGCTGGAAATCAGCATCCACGAGGTGTCACCGGAATTCAGCACAACCTCGTCAGCCATGGCCAGACCTGGGGTTGCAAGAGACAACAGGGCGCCAAGCCCTGCGAACTTACGCAGAGTCATAGAGTTACTCCTGGGGCGAAGGGGGTTCGGGGCTACGGCTTAAACGGCGTCGGTGCCGGTTTCGCCGGTACGGATGCGGATGGCCTGTTCCAGGTTGACCACAAAGATCTTGCCGTCACCGATCTTGCCGGTGTTGGCCGCCTTGGTGATGGCCTCGATCACGCGATCCAGCTGATCATCAGCAATGGCCACGTCGATCTTCACCTTGGGCAGAAAGTCGACCACGTATTCAGCGCCACGGTACAACTCGGTGTGGCCCTTTTGCCGACCGAAGCCTTTTACTTCAGTGACGGTGATGCCCTGCACGCCGATCTCCGACAGGGATTCGCGCACGTCGTCCAGCTTGAACGGCTTGATGATGGCAGTGACTAGTTTCATGTAACTTTCTCCTGTGTTTGGTGGACTTGCCCCAGGACCGAACCCGTGGCAAGTCTAAGCGCAGTGCCTGGCTTTGTAACGCGCCCGCCGGCCTTTGTCGGCGATGTTGCGCGTCAACCAAGGGCGTGCGGTGAAACGCATCCGCCTACCCTGCCGCAGCGCAACTGCATCGGTGCATGGGTCACAAGGGACTAAGCAGAAACCTTGCCAGTTCTGTAAAAACGCATTGATTCAGGTGCTTAGGCAGCAAACCAGGGCATCGTCCCGAATCCGGCCCCAACAGCCATGCACGACAACGGTGCACAGCCCCAGCCCTCGCTGCGCGAAAAGCGTGCAGCCCTGGCCCGCCAGAACGCCCCTGGGCGCGTGCTACACTGCCGGCCGACCGATATTGGAACCCCATCATGCTGCCACCCAAAGCCCTGCTCGACGTCCTTAGCACCCAGGCCGCGCGCCTGTTCAATGGCGACAGCCCATTGCCGCGCGGCGAGTTCGAAGCACAACTCAAGATTCTCCTGCAAAGCGCCTTCAGCAAACTCGACCTGGTCAGCCGCGACGAGTTCGACAGCCAGATGGTGGTGCTCGCCCGCACCCGCTCGCGCCTGGAGGCCCTGGAGGCCAAAGTCGCCGAACTGGAAGCCCGGCTAAGCTCTGCGGACACCGGTTGCAACGCCGACTGAGCACGCGCTCACGGCGGACAAACTGATCAAGGTGGATCATGCCCCCGGCCAGCGCGGCCACGGGGCCGAGCGAATCAAGGAGCGAGCATGTCCCTGGCCATCGTCCACAGCCGCGCGCAAGTCGGCATCGAGGCTCCGCCAGTCACCGTCGAGGCGCACCTGGCCAACGGCCTGCCCTCCCTGGCGCTGGTGGGCCTGCCGGAAACCGCCGTCAAAGAGAGCAAGGATCGGGTGCGCAGCGCCATCCTCAACTGCGCCTTCGACTTCCCGCCGCGCCGCATCACCCTCAACCTGGCACCGGCCGATTTACCCAAGGATGGTGGCCGCTTCGACCTGGCGATTGCCCTGGGCATCCTCGCCGCCAGCGGGCAGATCCCCGCCAGCGCCCTGGATAACCTCGAATGCCTCGGCGAGCTGGCCCTGTCCGGCGCCGTACGGCCGATCCAGGGCGTATTGCCCGCCGCACTCGCCGCCCGTGCCGCCGGACGCACCCTGGTGGTGCCGGTGGCGAATGCCGAGGAAGCCTGCCTGGCCTCGGGCCTGAACGTGCTGGCGGTCGAGCATCTGCTGCAACTGGCGGCCCACCTGAATGGCCAGACACCCCTGGCGCCCTACCAGCCGGCCGGCCTGCTGCGCCAGGTGCGCCCCTATCCGGACCTGGCCGAAGTGCAGGGCCAGAGCGCGGCCAAACGAGCGCTGCTGATCGCCGCCGCGGGCGCCCATAACCTGCTGTTTTCTGGCCCGCCCGGCACCGGCAAGACCCTGCTGGCCAGCCGCCTGCCCGGCCTGCTGCCGCCGCTCAATGAACAGGAAGCCCTGGAAGTCGCGGCGATCCATTCGGTGGCCAGCTATGCACCGCTGGACGCCTGGCCGCAGCGGCCATTTCGCCATCCGCACCATTCGGCGTCGGGGCCGGCCCTGGTCGGCGGTGGCAGTCGCCCGCAGCCAGGCGAAATCACCCTGGCCCATCACGGCATTTTATTTTTGGATGAGCTCCCCGAGTTCGACCGTAAGGTGCTTGAGGTTTTACGCGAGCCCCTAGAAAGCGGCGAAATTGTCATCGCCCGCGCCCGTGACAAGGTGCGCTTCCCGGCTCGTTTCCAGCTGGTGGCGGCGATGAACCCATGCCCCTGCGGCTACCTCGGCGACCCCAGCGGCCGCTGTCGTTGCAGCGCCGAGCAGATCCAGCGTTATCGCAGCAAACTGTCCGGGCCCCTGCTTGATCGCATCGACCTGCACCTGCACGTCGCCCGCGAGGCCACCGCCCTGCACGCCAATCCCGACAGCGGCACTAGCAGTGCTCAGGCCGCCGCCACGGTGGCCGCCGCCCGCCAGCGGCAAGAGCAGCGCCAGGGCGGCGCCAATGCCTTTCTCGACCTCCAACAGTTGCGTCAACACTGCGGCCTCAGCGACGCCGACCAGCACTGGCTGGAAAGCGCCTGCGAACGCCTCGGCCTGTCTCTGCGCGCCGCCCACCGTCTACTCAAGGTCGCGCGCACCCTGGCCGATCTGGACGCCGTCGACGCCATCCAACGCAGCCACCTGGCCGAAGCCCTGCAATACCGGCCCAGCAGCCCAACAGCCTGAGGCCTGCTAGAAGCGGCTGACCGCCGGCAGACGCATGGCTGCAACCTCTGCGAGCAAATAATCGCGCAGGCGCTGGAAGCGTTCCTGGCCACGGCGCGCCTTGGGCCACACCAGGTAGTAACTGCAACCGCTGAACACCGCCGTCGGCATCGGCAGCGCCAGCCGCCCTTGTTCAACATCCTCGGCGACCAACAGCAGATCGCCAATCGACACGCCATACCCGCGTGCTGCGGCGACGATGCCCAGCTCGAGCATGTCGAACACCTGGCCGCTCTTCAGCGGCACCTGCTCACTCAGGCCCATGGCCTGCAGCCACTGCCGCCAGTCACGCCGATCGGGGGTGGGGTGCAGCTGTTCGGCGGCCTGCAGGCGTGTCACGTCCCAGGCGCCGCCGGCCGCAGCCTCAGGGGCGCAGACCGGAATCAGCCACTCCTCGAACAGCTTGACCTGCTCCCAGCCCTCGGGAAACTCGCCAGTGTTGAGCAACACCGCGCAGTCGTAGGGCTCGCGCTCGAAGTCGACTCGATCGACGTCCATCCACGCCGCCGTCAGCTGCACCTCGATGTCTGGTTGCTGCAAGCGAAACCGCGACAAGCGCGCCAGCAGCCAACGCATGGTCAGGGTCGAGGGCGCCTTCAGGCGCAGCGCGCCCTCCTCACTGCGCAAGCTGGCGCAGGCGCCTTCCAGGGCCGCAAAGCCCTGCTGCAACCCCGGCAGCAGCAGGCGCCCCGGCTCGGTCAGGCGCAGGCCGCGGCCTTCGCGGGCAAACAGGCGGCAGCCAAAATCCAGCTCCAGGGTTCGCACATGGCGGCTCACCGCACTCTGGGTGATGGCCAGCTCCTGAGCCGCCTTGGTGTAGGACAGGTGGCGGGCCGCCGCCTCAAAGGCGCGTAGGGCATAGAGCGGGGCGAGGCGACTCATTGATGAGTAAAACTCATGGCTGGCATGGCTTTTATCCTTTTGTGCCGGGGCTGACAGGCTCGGCAGAATAACGACTATTGCCTGCCACGGAACAGCCCTGGCAACACCTGAATGATGATTACAGCTTATGTCTAACAACACCCGCCATGAACTCTCAGCCCTCCTGCGCCTGGCCGGCCCGCTGGTGGCCGCGCAACTGGCCCACGTGCTGATGGTGTTCACCGACACGGTGATGATGGGCCTGCTCGGCCCCGCCGCCCTGGCTGCCGGCGCGCTCGGCGCGGCCAGCTACAACCTGGTGTCGATCTTCTGCGTCGGGGTGATGGCGGCCGTCGGCAATCTGGTCGCAATCCGCCACGGCGCCGGCGATGGCGACGGGGTGCGGCACATGACCCAGGCCGGCATCTGGGTGGCTGCCGGCCTGGCCCTGTTGGCGGGCATCCTGCTGTGGTGGATGGCGCCGCTGCTGCACCTGGCCGGGCAACAGGCCGAGAACATCAGCGGCGCCATGGGTTTCCTGCACAGCCTGGTGTTCGCCCTGCCCGGTTATCTGCTGTTTATGGCCCTGCGCGGCTTCACCAGCGCCCTCGGCCGGCCCGGCCCGGTGCTGGCCATCAGCCTGGGCGGCGCCCTGCTCAACTTCGTGCTCAATTACGCGCTGATCAAGGGCCTGTTCGGCCTGCCGCAGATTGGTCTGGCCGGCATCGGCCTGGTCACCGCCATCGTCATGAACGGCATGGCTCTGCTGCTGGCGCTGCATATCCGCTGGCAGCCGTTCTACCGGCCGTGGCCATTGCTGCGCGGGCTGTTGCGCCCGACCCGACGCCACCTGGCGGAAAACCTGCGCCTGGGCCTGCCGATTGGCGGCACCTATGTGGTCG
>DAITLT010000070.1:0-13047 GCA_036835505.1 Pseudomonas sp. | reverse complement strand
GCCTGCTGACCCTGATGAAGGGCCAGCCGCTGGCCTACAACAAGGACAACCAGGAAGACAAAGAGCCGCTGTTCGACGCCGCCGACACCCTGCGCGATTCGCTGCGCGCCTTCGCCGACATGGTTCCGGCGATCAAGCCCAAGCGCGAAATCATGCGCGAAGCGGCGCGGCGCGGCTTCTCCACCGCCACCGACCTGGCCGACTACCTGGTACGCAAGGGCCTGCCGTTCCGTGACTGCCACGAAATCGTCGGCCACGCGGTGAAGTACGGCGTGCAAAGCGGCAAGGACCTGGCCGAGATGAGCCTGGACGAGCTGCGCCAGTTCAGCGACCAGATCACCGACGACGTGTTCGCCGTGCTGACCCTGGAAGGCTCGGTGAATGCCCGCGACCATATCGGCGGTACTGCGCCCAATCAGGTGCGCGCCGCCGTGGCCCGTGGCCAGCAACTGCTGGCCAGCCGCTGATCGCCACACACAGGGAAAGGGACTTTCCATGGACACACTGCTACATGGCCTGTGGCTGCTGGTGAAGGGGTTAGCCGAAGCGCTGCTTGAATGGCTATTTGGTCAGCTCCTCTATGGCACCGGCTGGCTGGCGCTGCGCTTGCTGACGCTGGGTCGCTACCCGCGTCTGCCACTGCGCCAAGCCGACCCCGTAGGCCCGCGCAGCAGTTGGGTCGCCGCCTTCGGTTTTCTCTGCGTGGTCGGCCTGCCGCTGATCCTTCTAGTTTTCATCTACGGCTGAGTACCCCATGACCCTGCATATCCGCCCCGCCTGCGCCGACGACGCGGCACTGATCCTGCGCTTTATCACCGACCTAGCCATCTACGAAAAAGCCGAGCACGAGGTGAAGACCGATGTGGCCGGTATCCGCGATAGCCTGTTCGGCGCCGGCAGCACCACCCACGGCCTGATCTGTGAGCAGGACGGCGTGGCGGTCGGCTTCGCGGTGTACTTCTTCAGCTACTCGACCTGGCTGGGTAAGCACGGCATCTACCTGGAAGACCTGTATGTCGCCCCCGAACACCGCAAGCTCGGTGCCGGCAAGGCACTGCTGCGGCACCTGGCCCAGTTGGCCGTGGCCAAGGGCTGCGGGCGCATGGAGTGGGCGGTGCTGGACTGGAACACCCCGGCCATGGAGTTCTACGAAGCCTTCGGCGCCCGCCCCAAAGACGACTGGATCAGCTACCGCCTGACCGGCCAAGCACTGCAGGACTTCGCCGTCGGCTAAATGCCCCCATATCATCACAAGGAATCACCATGAACGAACCCGAAGACCGCGATGACGACGAAGACTTCGCCGAACAGACCCTGATCCAGGCCATCGAAAACCAGCTGGAAGCCGACAGCCCCGCCGCCGCCAAGGCCACCTACAACAAGCTGACCCTGGTGGGTTACCCACGCGAGGAAATTCTCGACCTGATGGCCCAGGTGCTGGCCTTTGAAGTGCGCGCCATGCTCGACGCCGAACGCCCCTTCGACCTGGCCTGGTACGAGCAAGCCCTGCGCGCCCTGCCAACCCTGCCCGAGGAATAAGCGCACCCCGACAGCGTCGGTGCGCCCCATGCCAGACGACACGCAAGGCATGCGCTTGATCCAGGACAATGGCCGCTACCAGCAGATTCTGCAGGATTGGCAACACGGCGGCGCAGACTCGGCGCCGCCTCGCTACACTGCAAAAAGCACCGTCGCCACGCCGTGACGATGGCCCCTTCGCCGGGCAACTGAGCCCCGGCGCCTTTCAAGAGCCTGGAGCACCTATGTCGTATACCCCTGAGTTGGTTGCCGAACTGGAAATTCTTGCGCTGTTCAACCTGGCCAACACCAAAGAGGGCCTCAAGGTTCACCACACCGCCGCCCCAAGCGCGATTGCCGCCGCCCAACGCCTGCATGACAAGGGCCTGACCACCCTCAACGACGGCGGCTACCTGACCAGCCTCGGCCTGGACGCCGCCGAACACGCCCAAGCCCTGCTGACCATCCTCAGCGTCAGCGAAACCGCCTAACTCAGCGCTAAAAAGCCCGCGCGCCGGCAACCCTCACGGGCCGCGGGCGCCTCGGGGGCTTTTGTGGGAGCGGCTTCAGCCGCGAAGCTCTTTGGACGCTTCCATGATTCGCGGCTAAAGCCGCGCCTACAAATCTGCGCCGCTTGCGGGTATTGGCTCAGCCCAGATCGCCAGCAAGCTGGCGCCTACAAGAACCGCCTGCTGACTACCCACCGCGCCAGCGAAACCGCCTAACTCAGCGCTAAAAAGCCCACGCGCCAGCAAGGCCTCAGAGGGCGCGCCAGGTTCACGGCCGCTCACCCCTGGCCAGGCGCTGCTCAATGGCGTCGAGCACGGCCGGTAATTCGGCGATGCTGGCCAGCACATAATGGGCGCCGGCCTGCTGCAACTTGGCGGCAGCCGGACGTGCTCGCGCCGCTTGCTCAGCCGGGGTAAGCGCCGACCATTGGGCATGACTCAAGCCCACTTCGTTACCCGAGGCCGACAGACCAACGGTCCACATGCCCGCCGCCAGCCCCTCCTCAATCCCCGGCACGGTGTCGTCGACCTTGACGCAGGCGGCCACGTCGCTGGCGCCCAGGCGAATCAGGTTTTCCAGGGCCATCCACGGCCCCGGTCGGCCGCCGGCTGGCAGATCATCGGTCGCCACCACCCAATCGGGGGCGTAACCGGCCGCAGCAGCAATCGGCAGCAACGCATCCATCACCAGCCGCGGGTAACCCGAGCAGGAGCCAATTTTCAGACCGCGCTGACGCAGGTTGGCAATGCACTCCAGCGCGCCCGGAATCAGCGCCGAGTAGTCGCCCACCCGCTCGATCTGCAGGGGGATAAAGGCCGCGTACAAGGCATCCACATCGGCGTCCTGCATGGCCCGGCCAAAGCGCGCCTGCCAGCGGGCGGCCACAGCCGGCAAGCGGCCCAGGGCCTGAATGTGATCCCACTTGGCCAGCCCCATGGGGATGCGCGCCTCGGCCAGACTGACCTGAATATCGAAACCGGCGAAGGCGTCGATCAGCACCTGGGGCGGGGCGAAGGAGCCGAAATCCACCACGGTGCCGGCCCAGTCAAAGATCACCGCCTGCAGCGGGCCGGTGTAACGGCGTTGGTAGCGATAAGTCATGGTCTTACTCCTGATGCTTCGTGGGCAGCCAGCCAAGGTCGGCCAGCGCCGCTCCCAGCGCGGCCAGGGCCTGGTCGATTTCGGCGTGATCGATGGCGCCAATACAGCCGACGCGGAAGGTTTCCAGTTGGGTCAACTTGCCCGGATAGAGGATAAAACCGCGCTCGCGCACGGCCTGGTACAGAGCCATAAACTGGTAGTCGGGATGCGCGGGCGCATGGGCGGTGTAGATGATCGGCGCCTGCACCGCGGTCGGCAGATAGGGCTGCAAGCCCAACGCCGCGAGCCCCGCACGCAGACGCTCGGCATTCGCCTGATAACGCGCCAGCCGGGCCGCTTGACCGCCTTCGCCGTGGTACTGATCGAGGGCGCTGCGCAGCGCGGCCAACACATGGGTCGGCGGCGTGTAGCGCCATTGGCCGGTGCGCTGCAGATAGGCGTACTGGTCGTACAGATCCAGGGACAACGAATGACTGTTGCCGCGACTGGCCGCCAGCGCCTGTTTCTCCACCAGCACAAAGGCCATGCCGGGCACACCTTCCAGGCACTTGTTGGGCGATGACACCAGCGCCGCGAACGGCAGTTCACGGGCATCCACCGGCAGCGCGCCGAAGCCGCTCATGCTGTCGATGATCAACTGACGGGCCGCTGCCACCACGGCGGCAATCGCGGCCAGCGGATTGAGCAGGCCGGTGCTGGTTTCACAGTGAATGGCACCGACGTGAGTGATCTGCGGGTGCCCGGCCAAATAGTCGGCCAGCTGCTGCGGACACACCGGCTGGTCGTCGGCAAACTCCAGGGTGGCCACCTGACGGCCCATCACCTCGGCCAGTTGCGCCATGCGCTGGCCGTAGGCGCCGTTGACCAGCACCAGCAGCGTACCGTCGCGCGGCAACAGGGTGCCGATGGCCGCCTCCACGGCGAAGGTGCCGGAGCCTTGCAGCGGCACGCAAACATGGCTGGCCTGGGCGTGAGCGATGGCCAGCAGATCGGCGCAAACGCTGGCAGTCAGCGCGTTGAAGCGCCCGTCCCAGGAGCCCCAGTCCTGCAGCATGGCGGTTTTGGTGGTCAGGCTGGTGGTCAGCGGACCGGGGGTAAGCAAAATGGCTTCGCGCATAACAGCGACCTTTGGCAGAGAAAGAAGTGGGGGTTATTAGGGTCTGTTGTCGTTTCATCGTGAGCGAGTGAAACGGCAACAGACCCTAGGCGGCGGCGCGCAGCCAGCGACACGCCCAGCCGCGGCGCTCGGCCTCGACCGTCAGGCGCGGGTTGGGATTGGTCGGGCGCGGCTCGCTGACCCACTCCAGCAGGGGCAGATCGTTATGCGAGTCGCTGTAGAAATAGCTTTGCTGTACATCGACGTGCTGGCGCATCAGCCAGTTTTCCAGGCAGTGAACCTTGCCCTCGGCGTAGGTCAACAGGCCCCGCGTACGGCCGCTGTAACGGCCGCCGCGAACTTCGCAGGGCACCCCGTGGATATGCTCAAACCCGAGCGCCAGCCCCATCGGCCGGACCAGAAACTCCTCGCTGGCCGACACCAGCAACAAGGTGTGCCCGGCAGCGCGGTGGCTGGCGATCAGCTCCAGGGCCTCGGGATACACCCGCGCCAGCAACTGGGTGTTGATCAACTGCTCAACCTCGCGAGCCACCTCGGCCTCGCTGCGCCCGACCAGCGGCGCCAGGGTCAGGTCCAGGTAGGCGTGCATGTCCAGGCCGCGCTCGCCGTAGTCGGCCATCAAGGCGGCGTGCTGGTGGGCAAACTGCTCGCGGTCGGCCCAGCCGAGATCCTGCATATGAGCGGCCCAGTGCGCCGAACAATCGGCATCCAGCAGGGTGTGGTCGAGGTCGAAAATAGCCAGGGTGAGCGCTTGCATGACGGGGGCCTTATGCACCGATGGGAATGCCGGCCAGTATCGGCATTGCCGGCAGCGCAGCCCACACAGCGGCGCTTGCGCCAAGCGCTAGGTTTTCTTATGACCTGTAACCCAAGCGTCATATTTGCCGGTTTTACTGGCGCTCACGTCTAGACCTGCGACAGCCCGCCATGTCCCGATTACCGCCCCTGAATGCCCTGCGCGCCTTTGAAACCTCGGCGCGCCTGGGCAGCTTCACCCGCGCCGCCGACGAACTGCACGTCACCCAGGCCGCCGTTAGCCAGCAGGTCAAGCAACTCGAGCAGCACCTCGGCAGCCCGCTGTTTATCCGCGAAGCCAAGGGCCTGCGCCTGACCGAGGCCGGGCGCAGCTACCTGCCGGCCCTGACCCAGGCGTTTCACACCCTGCGCAACAGCACCGATGAACTGTTCGGCGAGCGCGGCCGCACCCAGCTCAGCGTGCGCGCCTCCAACTCCTTCGCCGAACACTTTCTGGCCCCACGCCTGCAGCGTTTTCTCGCCGATTACCCACGCTTTCGCGTGCGCATCAGCTCCTCGCCGTGGACCGCCTGTGCCGAGCAAAGCAACGTCGATGTGGAGATTTGCAACGGCTACGGCGACTGGAGCGACCGCCAGGTGGAACGCCTGACCAGCGAGCACTGGCTGACCGTATGCAGCCCGGCGACCCTCGAGCGGCGCGGCTGGCCAGGCTCGGCCCAGGCACTGATGAGCTGGCCGCTGTACAGCGTGCTCGGCTACCGCGAAGGCTGGAACGAATGGCTCAACCAGCAGCAGAGCCACGGCCCGGCGCCCGCCCCCAGCCTGGAGTTCGACACCACCACCCTGGCCATGCAGGCGGTGCGTTATGGCGACGGCGTGCTGCTGACGCGCAGTTTTCTGGTCAGCGATGCCCTGCAACGCGGCGAGCTGGTGCAGCCGCATCCGGGCATCCTGCCAACCCGCGGCGGTCATTATCTGGTCTGCCAACGCGGCGACCAGCGGCCCAAGGTCAGTGCCTTCTGCGACTGGCTGCGCCGCGAGCTGCGCGGCCACCAGGCCGGCCTGCGCCTGCCAACGCCTGGTCTAGCCCAAGAATGATTGGCGCAGTCCATTAGCAAAACTAGGCCATTTGCCCGCCCACCGTCACAAAGCCGCAACCCACCGGGCCTAGCATCTGGGCACCGGGCAATGTGCAGCAACGCCCGCAGACCGGCCATGCGGCCACCTCATCCGCCAGTCTCCGGGCCTGCCCCGAGAGGAGATTTTCGTGAAATCGCTCAAGCCTTTGCGTTCCCTGCTCGCCGTTGCCATGACCGCCCTCTCGTTCTCGGCCCTGGCCGCCAGCGAGCTGACCGTTTACACCGCCCTCGAACCGGAAGACCTGAGCAAGTACGCCGCGCGCTTCAACCAGGACCACCCGGAGGTGAAGATCAACTGGGTGCGCGACTCCACCGGGGTGATCACCGCCCGCCTGCTGGCCGAGAAGGCCAACCCGCAGGCCGATGCGGTATGGGGTCTGGCCGCCACCAGCCTGATGCTGCTGCAAAAAGACGGCATGCTCGAAGGCTACGCGGCGAAGAATGTCGATCAGCTCAAGCCGCTGTTCCGTGACAGCCAGAACCCGCCGCAGTGGGTCGGCATGGACGCCTGGATGGCCGCCATCTGCTTCAACACCGTGGAAGCCGCCAAGTACAACCTGCCGCAGCCAAAAACCTGGCAAGACCTGAGCAACCCGGTGTACCGCGGCCATGTGGTCATGCCCCACCCAGCCTCCTCGGGCACCGGCTACCTGGACGTGTCGGCCTGGCTGCAGACCTTTGGCGCAGACAAGGGCTGGACCTTCATGGACGGCCTGCACCAGAACATCAAGAGCTACACCCACTCCGGCTCCAAGCCTTGCAAGATGGCCGCCACCGGCGAAGCACCGATCGGCATCTCCTTCGCCTACCGTGGCGCCAAAGAGAAAACCGCTGGCGCGCCGCTGGAGCTGATCTTCCCCGGCGAAGGCCTGGGTTGGGAAATGGAAGCCGCCGGCATCCTCAAGGGCACCCAGCAACTGGCCGCCGCGCAAACCCTGATGGACTGGGTCGCCAGCGAAAAAGCCAGCCAGCTGTACAACGAGGGTTACGCCATCGTCGCCCGCCCAGGGGTCGCCAAGCCGGTGCAGCACTTCCCGGCCGAGCCGGAAAAACTGCTGATCAAGAATGACTTCGACTGGGCGGCAAAAAACCGCGACAGCATCCTTGCCGAGTGGCAGAAACGCTACGAAGGCAAGGCCGAAGCCAAGTAACCACGGGCAACCGTCACCGCGTGTCGGCAACACCCTGTCCCCCACCGCGCCATAGGCAACGTGGGGGGAAACAGGGTTTTGTTCGTTAGCCGCCACTGCATGCAACCCGCCATAGAGGTATCTGGCCATGACTCAAGGCTGCGGCAGCCGTTTGCAACTGCACGGCATCAACAAGCACTTCGGCGCCAGCCAGGTGCTGCGCGATATTCACCTGGATATTCAGCCGGGCGAATTAGTCTGCTTTCTCGGCCCCTCGGGCTGCGGCAAGACCACCTTGCTGCGCATCATCGCCGGCCTGGAAGCACAAAGCAGCGGTCGTCTGCTGCAAGGCGAGCGGGATATTTCCCGGCTGCCGCCGCGCCAGCGCGACTTCGGCATCGTGTTTCAATCCTATGCGCTGTTCCCCAATCTCAGCGTGCAGGCCAACATCGCCTTCGGCCTGCGCAGTCAGCGCCTGGCCAAGGCCGCCATCAACCAGCGCGTCAGTGAACTGCTGGAACTGATTGGCCTGAGCGAGCACGCCAACAAATACCCCGCCCAACTGTCTGGCGGCCAGCAACAACGTGTCGCCCTGGCCCGCGCCCTGGCTCCGGCACCGGGTTTGCTGCTGCTCGATGAGCCGCTGTCGGCCCTCGATGCACGGGTGCGCGGCCACCTGCGCAAAGAGATCCGCCGCCTGCAACAGCAGCTCGGGGTCACCACGATTCTGGTCACCCACGATCAGGAAGAGGCCCTGACCATGGCCGACCGGGTGGTGGTGATGAACCACGGCGTGATCGAGCAGATCGGTACGCCGCAAGAAATCTACCGCCAGCCGGCCAGCCCCTTCGTCGCCGAATTTATCGGCGCGATGAACTTCATCGACTCCCAGCGCGATGCCGCAGGCCGGATCAGCCTCGGCGGTCAGTTGCTGGAGATGCCCCAGCCCGATCAGCAACCCGGCCAACGCCTGCGCCTGGCCTTTCGCCCGGAAGAAGTGCGCCTGGTGCCGCTGCACGAAGGGGGCCTGGCGGCGCATATCGAGCACCTGGAGTTTCTCGGCACCTTTATCCGTTTGCGCATGCGCGTGGCCGGCCTGAGCGAAGCCCTGACCGTCGATGTGGACGCCCGCAGCGCCCGTCAACTGGGCCTGTGCCAAGGCCTGCAACTGGGCATGCACCTGCCGGCCGAAGCCCTGAGTTGCTTCGCCGCCTGATCTTTCTGTTGTTCACGGGCGCCGCGCGCCCGTCCTCGCGTGGATTCCCCCGTCATGTTTGCAACCGCCCAACCCCTGCGGCCCGGCCGCCTGATCGTCCACGAGCGCCTGGGCCTGGCCCTGCTGTTTGCCCTGCTGATCGGCGTGTTTATCGTGCTCCTGCCGGCACCGCTGCTGAGCCTGCTCGGCCGTAGCCTGAGCGACCGCGATGGTAACTTCGTCGGCCTGGCCAACTTTCACAGTTACTTCGCCAGTGGCGCCCTGTTGCGCGCCTTCGGCCACTCCTTGCTGGTCGCCAGCCTCAGCACCCTGCTGGTGTTGAGCAGTGCTTTCGCCACCGCCTGGGCCCTGACCCGTACCCGCCTGCCCTTGCGCGGCTGGTTGCGCGGCGCCCTGCTGCTGCCGATTCTGGCGCCGTCGCTGCTGCCGGCCATCAGCCTGATCTACCTGTTCGGCGAGCAAGGCGTGCTCAAGGCCTGGCTGGGTGACAGCTCGATTTATGGCCCGCTGGGCATCGTCCTCGGCTCCTGCTTCTGGACCTTCCCCCACGCCCTGATGATTCTGCTCACCGCCCTGTCCCAGGCCGATGCCCGGCATTACGAGGCGGCCGAAGTGCTGGGCGCCTCGACCTGGCGCACCTTCTTCACCGTGACCCTGCCCAATGCCCGCTACGGCCTGGTCAGCGCCGGTTTTGTGGTGTTTATTCTGGTGTTCACCGACTTTGGCGTGCCCAAGGTGATCGGCGGCCAGTACGCCATGCTCGCCACCGATGTGTACAAGCAGGTAATTGGCCAGCAGCGCTTCGAGATGGGCGCGGTGGTCAGCGTCTTGCTGCTGCTCCCGGCCTTGCTGGCGTTCCTCGCCGACCGCTGGGTGCAGCGCCGTCAGGCCGCCACCCTGACCGCCCGCGCGGTGCCCTGGCAGCCCAAGATCAACCGGCTACGCGATCTGTGGGGCGCAGCCCTGTTGCTACCGGCCTTGAGCTTTATCGGCGCGGTGATCGGCATGGCCATCTACGCCTCGCTGGTCACTTACTGGCCGTACAACCTCAACCTGAGCCTGAACAACTACCAGTTTGGCCGCCTGATCGGCGACGGATGGGGCAGTTACTTCAACTCCCTGCAACTCGCCAGCCTGACCATGCTGGCCGGCACCGTGCTGGTATTCCTCAACACCTGGCTGAGTCAGCGCACGCCACAGCCGCGGGCGCTAACCGGACTCTTCCAGTTGCTTAGCCTGCTGCCCCTGGCGGTACCGGGGATGACCCTGGGCCTGGGCTATATCTTTTTCTTCAACCACCCGGCCAACCCGCTCAACGGCCTGTATGGCGGCATGACGATTCTGGTGCTCTGTACCCTGACCCACTTCTACTCGGTGCCGCACCTCAACCTGGTCACGGCGTTCAAGCAACTGGACAGCGAGTTCGAGGCGGTGGGCGAATCGCTGCGCGCCTCGCGCCTGCAGATTCTCTGCCGGGTCAGCCTGCCGCTGAGCCTGCCGGCGCTGCTGGATGTGGCCCTGTATTTGTTCGTCAATGCCATGACCACGGTGTCGGCGGTGGTGTTTCTCTACGGCCCGCACACCAACCTGGCGGCGATCAGCGTGCTCAATCTGGATGACGCCGGACAAACCGCCGCCGCCGCAGCCATGGCGGTGTGTATCATGGCCACCTGCGCCCTGGCCAAGCTAATCCACGGCCTGCTCGGCGCCCTCTTGCACCGCCAGCAACGCGCCTGGCGCGGCGCATGAGTGGCCTGACCCTGCTGTTGGTGCTGCTCTCGGCCATCACCCATGCCGGCTGGAACCTGGCGGGCAAGAAGGCCGGGCCGAGCATCGGCTATTTCTGGCTGGCCAGCCTCTGGGGCTTGCTGCTCGGCCTGCCGCTGGTGCTGCCGTTTACCTGGCCACTGCTGCTGGCCCTGAGCCCGCCGATCTGGGCCTGGCTGCTGCTCTCGGGATTATTCCAGGCCCTCTATATTTGGGGGCTGACCGAGGCCTACCGGCGCGGCGAGTTGTCGGCGCTGTATCCACTGATTCGCTCGTCACCGCTGATTTTGCTGCTGCTTGGCAGCCTGTTGCTGGGCAGCGCCGAGCGCATCAGCGGCGGCGCGGTGCTCGGCATCGTGTTGATCGTCGGCGGCTGCTTCTTCCTGCCGATGCAGCGCTTCGCCGATCTGCGCCTGAGCCATTACCTGAATGCCGCCACCTGCTTTGCCCTGCTGGCGGCCACGGCCACCGCCGGCTATTCGCTGATCGACGATCTGGCCACCCGGGCCATGCGTGAATTGCCCGGCCTCGAACTGCACGACGCCTGGGTGGCACTCCTGTATGTGGTGCTGCAGGCCGGCAGCGCGGCGCTGTGGCTGGGTCTGGCGATGCTCTTGCCGGGGTTGCGCCGACAATGGCGAGACGCCCCGCCACCGCTGGGCAGCAGCCTGTTTACCGGGGTGATGATGCTGCTCACCTACGCCCTGGTGGTCTGGGCCATGGCCACGGCCCGCGATGTCAGTTATGTGGTCGCGTTCCGCCAGATCAGCATCCCGATCACCGTGGCCCTGGGCATCGGCCTGCTCGGCGAACGCCTGAACCCACCCAAGGTGCTGGGTGTCGCCATCGTCGTCGCCGGGCTGCTGTTGGTGGTGCTCAACTAGCCGCGCACCGCTCTGCACACGGCACTCTCACCAACTCCCGTAGGGAATACCGAAGCGTTCGATATAGCGCTTTGAGGCATCTGATTGCGGGTAGTAATGCCCTCCAGACTTGCCGAGGTGCGGCCCCAAAGGTTCTATCTCGGCCTGGGCGCGGGCGACTTTGACGGGGCGATGGCATTCGTCTCGCACCCATACCTGCACTATGCCGCCGGGGGCTAGGCCAAGATTTAACGAGGCGTCATAGGCTGAAGGGCTTTCAGGGTCTGTATGGCAGCGCCGGGTCGTTGCTTTGCGCATGATCTGCCGAGCCTCTTCCGGTATCTCCACCCAAGTCCGATAAGTTTGCGGCTCTACAACGGACTGCCAGCGCACGAAGATCCGCTTGGGCAGGTCTGCGCCTAGCACATGCATCCCCCCTCCCCCCATCCCACCCCAGCCTCGGGCTGACTCCGTGCCGTCGTCAGGGTCTCCAGTACCTACTGCGCCACCGCCGGGGCGTTGAAATAATCGTCCATTGATATCCTCCACGATGCTTTCTTCGACCTCTCCAAGCATGTAGCTAGGCCCGGTAAATCCCAGCCCCCACCAGGGCGAGTGCGGATCTTGCGCCGCCGACAACGGATCGGCGGCCTGACAGCCACTCAACAACAGCGTGCCCAGCAGGGCGACTAGCCTTCTCATCATAATTTCCACTCCGCTACGTGAGGGTGTTGTATGCGCACGGCATCGGCCGTGGGGGCGTTGATATAGACGATCTTGAGGCCGCTATTGCCCCGCTTGCCCAGTGGATGATTCCAGTGGGCCGAGACGTGGATATAGCGCAGCTTAAGCAGCGCCTCCTCGGCCGGCGTAGTGCTCTAGTCACCAACTCCCATAGGGAATGCCGAAGCGTTCGATATAGCGCTTGGAGGCGTCTGATTGCGGGTAGTAATGCCCTCCAGACTTGCCGAGATGCGGCCCCAAAGGCTCTACCTCTGCTTGGGCGCGGGCGACTTTGACCGGGCGTAAACACTCATCCCATACCCACGCCTGTACGACCCCACCGGGAGCCAAGCCCAAGATGACCGCGGCCATATAGGGTGAATCGGCCTCCGGGTTTGTCGAGCAGCGTCGAGCAGTTGATTTACGCATGATCTGCCGAGCCTCTTCCGGTATGTCCACCCAGGCCCGGTAGGTTTGCGGCTCCACAACCGACTGCCAGCGCACGAAGATACGCCTGGGCAAATCTGCTCCTGTCACGGCCCTACCGTTACCACTAACACGACCCCAGCCTCGGGCTGATTCGGTGCCGTCGCCGGGGTCTCCGGTACCTACACCGCCGCCGCCGAGGCGTTGAAATAATCGTCCATTGATATCCTCCACGATGCTTTCTTCGACTTCTCCACGCATGTAACTAGGTCCGGTAAAACGTAAGTCCCACCAAGGTGAATGGCGGTCTTGCGCTGCCGAGAGCGGATCGGCGGCTTGGCAACCACTCAACAACAGCGCGCCCAGCAGGGCTATTAGCACTCTCATCACAAGGTCCACTCCGCTACGTGAGGGTGTTGTATGCGCACGGCATCGGCCGTGGGGGCGTTGATATAGACGATCTTGAGGCCGCTATTGCCCCGCTTGCCCAGTGGATGATTCCAGTGGGCCGAGACGTGGATATAACGCAGCCTGAGCAGCGCCTCCTCGGTCGGCGTGATGCTGTAATCGCCGGCGATAAAGCGCCCGCAGAGCGGCTGAAGCTCTGCCGGGAGGGCGTAATTCGGATCGCTGTCTTCAATGGCATCGAACTGCACGCCCTGCTGCTTGGCCAGCTCATACATCACCCGCAGATAAACCCGCGATAGTTCGCCACGCACCGGGCGCTTGAGCTGCAAGCCGGCGTACACCCGCTGTTGCCTGGGCGCCTGCCGATCCTGCG
>DAITLT010000069.1:0-13050 GCA_036835505.1 Pseudomonas sp. | reverse complement strand
TGTTCTGCGGCCTGTCGGCCTATGTACTGACCACCCGCAAGGACATGAGCTTCCTGGCCGGCTTTATCACCGCCGGTTTCTTTGTCCTGCTGGGAGCCACCCTGGCCAGCCTGTTCTTCGAGATCAGCGGCCTGCAACTGGCGATCAGCGCCGGCTTTGTGCTGTTCTCCTCGGTGTGCATCCTGTTCCAGACCAGCGCCATCATTCATGGCGGCGAGCGCAACTACATCATGGCCACCATCAGCTTGTATGTTTCCATCTACAACCTGTTCATCAGCCTGCTGCAACTGCTGGGTGTGGTCAGCAGCAACGACTGATGCGCCAAGTGCAACAGGGCTGAGCGGGTAAAAAACGGCTCAGCCATAAACGCAAAAACCCGCACAAGGCTGCGGGTTTTTGCGTTTATGGGCGTTGTAAAACTGATCAGCGCACCTCGAAGGTTTGCTCAGCCAGCAGGCGATCGCCCTGGAACACCATAAAGCGCCACTCACCGGGCACCACTTCATAGGTTTCACTGAACTCGAACGCCATCAGATCGGCCCCTGCGCCCTGCACCATTGGCTGCTGCACGACGAACTTGTCATGGCGCAGACCGTCCGGCGTTACCACGCCGGGGGTCAGGTAGAGCAAGGTCAAAGGCGCATCGCCTGCCTGCTTGCCGGCCAGGCTGTAACGCAGGCCGAACTTGCTGCCCAGCTTGGCTGGGATCACCTGGGTCGGCTCGATGACCTGGTCACTGCGGGTCAACAGGCGCTCGCCGGGGGCAAACTCTTTGGCGTTAGAGATAAACAGGCCGTACTCCACCGGCCCCTGCACCTGTACCTGGGCGCTTGCCAGAGCGGACAGCAACAGCCCGCCAATCAGTAGGGAAGATCGAATAGCGCGCATAAGTGGCTCCTGAATGATGATGAGCGAGCTTATGACGCTGACATGACAGGCAGATGACAAAGCGGCGACCCGTTTTGTGCTCCGCATAAACGCAAACCGGGGCCCTAAGGCCCCGGTTGGTGCAGCGCAGTACGGCTTAGGCCGAGAGTTCCACCAGCAGCTTGTTCAGCCGCTGCACATAGGCAGCCGGGTCTTTCAGGCTGTCGCCGGCGGCCAACGCCGCTTGGTCAAAGAGGATGTGGGAAAGATCACCGAAGCGGTCTTCGCTCTGCTCGGCATCCAGCTTCTCAATCAACGGGTGCGCCGGGTTGATCTCGAAGATCGGCTTGGAGTCCGGCACTTTCTGCCCGCTGGCTTCCAGAATCTGGCGCATCTGCAAGCCCAGGTCCTGCTCACCAATGGCCAAAATGGCCGGCGAGTCGGTCAGACGGTGGGATACGCGCACTTCGCTGACCTGCTCGCCCAGCGCGGCTTTGAGGCGCTCCAGCAGACCTTCCTTGCTCTTGGCCACTTCTTCCTGGGCTTTCTTGTCCTCTTCGGAGTCCAGCTTGCCCAGGTCGAGATCGCCACGGGCGACATCGACAAAGCTCTTGCCGTCGAACTCGGTGAGGTAGCTCATCAGCCACTCGTCGATACGGTCGGTCAGCAGCAGGACTTCGATGCCCTTCTTGCGGAACACTTCCAGGTGCGGGCTGTTCTTCACTTGCGCGTAGCTTTCGCCGGTGAGGAAGTAGATCTTGTCCTGACCTTCTTTCATCCGCCCGAGGTAATCGGCCAGGGCCACTGTCTGCTCGCCGCTGGTGTCGCTGGTGGAGGCAAAGCGCAGCAGGCCGGCGATTTTTTCCTTGTTGGCGAAGTCTTCGGCCGGACCTTCCTTGATCACCTGACCAAAGTTCTTCCAGAAGCCCTGGTACTGCTCGGGCTCGTTCTTCGCCAGTTTTTCCAGCATGTCCAGCACACGCTTGGTCAGCGCCGACTTCATCGAGTCGATGATCGGGTCTTTCTGCAGGATTTCCCGCGAGACGTTCAGCGACAGGTCGTTGGAGTCGACCACGCCCTTGATAAAGCGCAGGTACAGCGGCAGGAACTCGTCGGCCTGGTCCATGATAAACACGCGCTGCACATACAGCTTCAGGCCACGCGGTGCTTCACGCTGGTACAAATCGAACGGCGCACGCCCCGGCACATAAAGCAAGGAGCTGTATTCCAGCTTGCCTTCAACCTTGTTGTGGCTCCAGGACAGCGGGTTTTCGAAGTCATGGGAGACGTGTTTGTAGAACTCCTGGTACTCCTCGTCCTTGACCTCGGTGCGCGGGCGGGTCCACAGCGCGCTGGCGCGGTTGACGGTTTCCCACTCCAGTTCGGCCGCGGCCTCTTCACCGTGCTGCTCCTTCGGCAATTCGATCGGCAGGGCGATGTGGTCGGAATACTTCTTGATGATGCTGCGCAGACGCCAGCCATCGGCGAATTCGTCTTCGCCGCTCTTCAGGTGCAGAACGATACGGGTGCCGCGATCAGCCTTCTCGATCGTGGCCACCTCAAACTCGCCCTCGCCCTTGGACGCCCAGCGCACACCTTCACTGGCCGGCAGACCGGCGCGACGGGTGAACACTTCAACCTGGTCGGCGACGATAAAGGCGCTGTAGAAACCCACGCCAAACTGGCCGATCAGGGTCGAGTCCTTCTTCTGGTCACCGGACAGGTTCTTCATAAAGTCGGCGGTGCCGGACTTGGCGATGGTGCCCAGGTGGGCGATCACATCGTCACGGCTCATGCCGATGCCGTTGTCTTCGAGGGTGACGGTCTTGGCGTCTTTGTCGAAGCTGACGCGAATTTTCAGCGGATCGCCGCCTTCCAGCAGCTCCGGTTTGGCCAGCGCTTCGAAACGCAGCTTGTCGGCGGCATCCGAGGCGTTGGAGATCAGTTCGCGCAGGAAGATTTCCTTGTTGGAATACAAGGAGTGGATCATGAGGTGCAGCAGTTGCTTGACCTCGGTCTGGAAGCCCAGGGTTTCTTTTTGAGTTTCCACACTCATACGTTTTAACTCCACGCTGATGACATAAACCGCGATCGCGGCGGATGTTCTACAGATGGGGGCAGCCCTATGAATTTCAAGCGATTAGCGCGATTCAGGGTTCCAGCAGTTCAATCTGGCTGATTTCTGCAGGGCGCAGAATATAGCTAGCCTCGCCTGGGCCGCTGAGTTCGCGGCGGATGACGATTCGCCCAGCGGCATTGATGCCGGCGAATTGGCCCTCGGCGGCCCGGCCTTTTTCGGTCAGGGCACGCATGCGCAGGTTCAGGTATTGATCGGGCGCGCGCAGCAGCCGCTCAAGGGAAAAGCGCAGGCGCCGATCCAGGCTGCTGCGGCTGCGCGGCGCCTCCAGCGGTTTGCTGACCAACTGCGCCACAGGTGCCGCCGGCGTTGCCGGCAGACGCTCGTAGTGATCGTCCTGCACCATCCAGCCACGCTGGGGCGACTTGTTCAGGGTCAGTGCCAGGGCGTGTAGCTGGCCATCAACCAGCGCCTCGAGCTGCACATCCAGTTGTTGCGCCGGCAAGTTGAGGGCCGGCAACTGACCCAGCGAGACATTGCGGCTGACATAGCGGCGCTGCAGGTAATCCTCCAGCACGTAGATCAGGGTGTCGCGGGAATCGAAGTGGGTGTCCACTCGCCCATCGCGATAGCGCAGGCGATTGGTAAAGAGTTGCAGCTTGCCACTGATCACCGTCTGGTACTGCGCCGGCAGAATCAGGTGAAAGTCACCGCTCAGCTTGTTCGGTGCCAGCGGCTGCAAATTCAGGTGCAGGGTGTAGCCCTGGCTTAACCGGCGGGCTTCGGGCAGATCCTGCTCGGGCTGCAGCCAACTGATTTCGATTTCCGGCAGCGCGCCGCTGTCGCTGGGCAGAATATCCAGGCGCAACGGCCCCGCAGGGACACTTGGCAGGCGGATATTGACTTCGCGCCGGGCAAAAAAGTCCTCGCCTTCACGCAGGCTGAGGACGCCATCAATCAATTCCGCCTGCTGGGGGGCGAAGGTTTCCCCATGCAACTGACCGCGCAAATCAATTGCCAGCTCCCTGGGCGCCTGCTGGGCCGGCTCCAGCCAGCGCAAGCTGAGGATCGCCTGCAAGCGTTCGGGGTCGTGATTGGCCAGCAGCACCAACCCCACCACCAGCGGAATAAAACCCAGGCTGCCGAGCACTATGGCTTTGCGCGCGGTGCGCCAATGACGCACCACATACAGCAAGGTCAGCGGCGGAAACAGGCTACCCAAGCCCCAGAACAAGCTGCTGCCAAATGCCAGCGCCACCAGCCAGACCAGGCCGAAGACGATCAGCAGCAAGCCGCCGAGGATCAGTAACGCATCCATCCAGAATTCCTTGAGAGTGACACCGGGCTTATTCCATTGGCCGAACCGTGGCGCTTAAGGCTCATCCACCTTGAAGTGTGCGCGGGCGGTGGCAATCGGCTCTGTTTGTGTGGTTTGCCAGGCGGTAATCGCCACGTTGGCGACGCGTCGCCCCTGGCGCCAGACCTGGCATTGCACGTAGGTGTCACGATAATGGCCGGCGCGCAGGTAATCTATCGAGAAGTCGATGATTTTCGGCATATGCGGGATGCCCATAAACATCAGCAGGTGCAACATTGCCGCATGCTCCATGCAGCCGGCAATCACCCCGCCATGGATGGCCGGCAGAAACGGGTTGCCGATGGTGTCCTTGTTGGCGGGCAGGCGAAAGACCATATCGTCGCCCAGGCGCAGGCACTCGATGCCGATCAGCTTGGCGTAGGGGATCAGGCTGAGCAGCGAGTCGTAGTTATTCTTCTCGTGGGCCTCGCGCACCAGCGCATTGAGATTCAGCTGGCTCATGACTGCCCCTGGGCATTGATGGATTTGAATGCCTGATCGACCTGCGGCCCGTTACCCATGCGCATAAAGGTACCAACCACGTGGGCGATGGGTTGCTGCGGATCGTCCTGATAGGCGTAACCGCGGGCAAAAATGATATTGGCCGTCACCCGATAACACTCGGCGAAGCCGTAGACATCCTTATTCGGCTCGGCAGGGCGCATGTAATCGATGCGCAGGTCGATGGTTGGGCACACCTCAAACTCAGGCAACACGCACACCGTGGAAATCCCGCAGGTGGTGTCCATCAAGGTGGTCAGGGCGCCGCCATGGATCACCCCGGTTTGCGGATTGCCGATGATCTGTGTGCTGTACGGCAGGCACAGGGTCAGGCCCGCAGGCGTCACCTCATGAACCTTGATCCCCAACACCTGGCAATGACGCAAGGCGCTCAAAAATTGCTGCGCGCGCGCCTGCATGAGGCTGTCGCTCATTGATTGGATTCCTTCAGGCAAACAGACAAGGCGCGCATCATAACCGCTGCCGGCGCCGGCACACAGCCTGTGGCGCAGATGAGCAAACCCGGCTTATTCGGGTTTGTCTTTTTGCCCCTCGGGCTCAGGGGTCGGCGTATAACCCATCACCGCCAGCACATCGGAATGGAATTCGCGCTGATACAGCACCAGAACCACCCCCGCCGTCACCAGCATGAAAAACCATGGATTGATAAACCAGGCCAGGGTGGCCATGCCGAAGTAATAGGCGCGCAAACCGAAGTTAAAGGTGTTGGCCGCCATCGAGATGACCCGCGCCGTGCGCATGGCAAACGCCTGACGCTCCGCATCGGTCACATTGCGCTCGCCAGCCATGGGTGCCGAACCCACCAGCACGGCGGCAAAGTTGTACTGGCGCATGCACCAACTGAAGGTGAAAAAGGCATAGACAAAGACGATGGCCAGGCCGAGCAACTTCAACTCGGAAACACTCTGGGTCGCTTGCACCACCATGGGCAAGTCAGCCAGCAAAGACATCGCCCGATCGGAGGAGCCCAGCACGGTGAAAATACCGGCGAGGATGATCAGCGTACTGGAGGCAAAGAACGAGGCGTTGCGTTCCAGATTGCCGATCACGCTGGCGTCGGCAATCCGGTTGTCACGCAGCAACAGGCGGCGCATCCAGTCCTGCCGATACAGGTGCAGGACACTGGACAGGCAAGGCGTGCTCAGCCCCTTCCAATGGGAATAACGGGTGTAGCCTACCCAGCACAGGACGAACCAGATGGCCGCGAGCAAATCAGGTAAGAATTCGGGAATCAGCATGCAGCCTCCAGACATAACGCGGCGCCAATTATAGCCCCGGCAGCGCGCCTGGCGGGCACCAAGACGTATCGGCAGATCAGGTCTGGAATTGCCCAATCAAGCGGGTCAATTGCGCGTCCAACTGCAAAATACTGGCCGCCGCCGCACGCGTGCGCTCGACCGTGGCGAAGGTATCGGCACTAATGTCATTCGCCCGCGCCACGTTTTGCTCAACCACATGGGCCACTCGGGCCTGCTCGGCGGCGGCCATCACCACGCTGCGAATGTTCTGCTCAATGGCATCCACGGCGGCGGTGATCTCCTGCAGCGACTGACTGGTCTGCAGGGTACTCTCGCTGGCATGGGCAACGGCGCCCTGGCTGTCACTCATCATCGCGATGGCCGACTGGGTACGCTGTTGCAAGGTCTGGATGATGCCCTGAATCTCTTCGGTGGATTGCTGGGTACGTTGCGCCAGGGAGCGCACCTCATCGGCCACCACGGCAAAGCCGCGACCTTGATCGCCCGCTCGCGCGGCCTCGATCGCCGCATTCAGGGCCAACAAATTGGTTTGCTCGGCAATCGCGCGAATGACCTCCAGCACCGAGCCGATCAGGCCACTGTCCTGACGTAACGAGTCGATCACCTGGGCCAGCTTGTCGACCTTCTCGGTCAGGCTGGCCATCGCCTCGCGGTTGGACGTTACCCGCGCCAGGCCGCTGTCTGCCGACTGCTGCGCGCCATGGGCGAGTTGTTCGGCCAACTCGGCGCTGCCGGCCATTTGCTGCGCGCTGGCCGCAACCTGGGTCATGGCCGTGGCAATCTGGCTGTTCTCGTGGCGCTGGCGACTCACATCGCTGCTCGCGGTTTGTGCATTGTCTTGCAAGTCAACGGCCGCGCGCTCCAAGGTCTGCGAGGCCTGGGCCACCTCCGCCACGGTGCCTCGGATTTTCTCGACAAAGGTGTTGAAGCTCAGCGCCAGTCGGCCGAGATCGTCACGCCCATGCACAGGCAAACGTTGGGTCAGGTCGCCCTCGCCCGCAGCCATGTCCTGCAGCATCTGGTTGATCTGCTGCAGCGCACGCACCAGCGCCGCACCTATGCCATAGGCCAGCAACGCACCGAACAGGATGGCCGCCAGCACCACGCCCCAGAACAGCTGATTGACCTCAACCACCGTGTCCTCGGCGGCAACCGCGGCATCCTGCATGGCCGCCATGATGCTGCCCTGCAACTGCTGGGCTAAGTCGGCTATTTGCGGGTCAATCTTGTCCATGGCCTGCACCGCCTGATTATGCACGGCCACCCATTGCACCAACTTGTCTGCCGCCGCTTTGTACGACGCCAGGGCCGCCAGGGCTGCCTGCAACTTGCTCTTGGTGCTGTCGCTGCTGCTGCGATCATGCAGCACGCTCATCATGCTCTGTGCATTGTCCAACTCGCGGGCAAAGGCCCGGGCCTGTTGCGGCTGATTCTCCTGCAGAAACTGATAGAGGTACTGGCTACCCAGCAACAGATGGCGCATGCCGGCGCTGGCATAAAACACCGCATCCAGATTGAAATCCTGCTGGGCGTTTTCCAGCACCGAAGTGAGGATTTTCTCGACCGCCGGGCCATGCACATTCAACTCGGCCGCCATCAACTGCTCACGCTGCTGGCTGAGGGGCACCAATTGTTCGCGGAACAAACGACGATAATCGCCATGCAGGCGCCGGATTTCCCCCAGTAAACGCTGGCGTTCGGCGTCCTGCAGACGTCCATCGGCTTGCTCGAGGGCGGCGCTCATGCGCTGATCCAGGACGACAAACTGCTGCTCGGCCGCCGCCTCGCCACTGCGCGCAAACTGGCGCACGCTGAGCTGCAAACGGGCCATGGCATCGGTCACCTTGGTCAACTGGTCCATGCTCGGCCCCAAGTCCTGGGTCACCACCTCAACCCGGCTGGCAATACTGCGCAGCGACAAGGTCGAAACCACCCCGAGCACCACCAACAGCAGCCCCAACACCAGCGGGACTATGGCGATCTTGTAGGCGACACGTAGATCGGCAAACCATTGCATGGCGCAGACACTCCTGATGATGGGCACTAGGCGGCGTTACAGGCAAGGCGCCGGCCGCTTATCGCGTATCGGCCGCCACCGGCAAATCGTGATTGCATCAGTCTAGTAAGCACAAAGGCCACCCGAAGGTGGCCTTTGTGTTTTAGCCGTTAGGCTTACTTCACGTTCCAGCCGGTCAGCTCGGCCAGGGCCGCACCGATGTCAGCCAGGGAGCGCACGGTTTTTACACCTGCGTCCTGCAGGGCCGCAAATTTCTCGTCTGCAGTGCCCTTGCCGCCGGAGATGATCGCGCCAGCATGGCCCATACGCTTGCCCGCCGGAGCAGTCACACCAGCGATGTAGGACACGACAGGCTTGGTCACGTTGGCCTTGATATAGGCCGCGGCTTCTTCTTCAGCCGAACCGCCGATCTCGCCGATCATCACGATCGCCTCGGTCTTCGGGTCTTCCTGGAACAGCTTGAGGATGTCGATGAAGTTGGAGCCTGGGATCGGGTCACCACCGATGCCGACGCAGGTGGACTGACCGAAACCGGCGTCAGTGGTCTGCTTCACGGCTTCGTAAGTCAGGGTGCCGGAACGGGAAACGATACCGACCTTGCCTGGCAAGTGGATGTGCCCTGGCATGATGCCGATCTTGCACTCGCCTGGAGTGATCACGCCTGGGCAGTTAGGGCCGATCAGGGTAACACCCAGCTCATCGCACTTAACTTTAGCGTCGAGCATGTCCAGAGTAGGAATGCCTTCGGTGATGCACACGATCAGCTTGATGCCGCCGAACGCTGCTTCCAGGATCGAGTCCTTGCAGAACGGTGCCGGCACGTAGATCACGCTGGCGGTGGCGCCAGTGGCGGCTACGGCATCTTTTACGGTGTTGAACACCGGCAGGCCGAGGTGCTCGGTGCCGCCCTTGCCCGGCGTTACACCGCCGACCATCTGGGTGCCGTACTCGATGGCTTGCTGGGTGTGGAAGCTGCCTTGCGAACCGGTGATGCCCTGGCAGATAACCTTGGTGTCTTTATTGATCAGGACGCTCATTATTTGCCCTCCGCGGCTTTGACGACTTGTTGCGCAGCATCGGTCAGGCTGGTCGCCGCGATGATGTTCAAACCGCTTTCTGCCAGAACCTTGGCGCCCAGCTCAGCGTTGTTGCCTTCGAGGCGCACAACCACCGGAATTTTCACGCCGACTTCTTTCACTGCACCGATGATGCCTTCGGCAATCATGTCGCAACGCACGATGCCACCGAAGATGTTGACCAGTACGGCGGCAACATTGCTGTCGGAGAGGATGATCTTGAACGCTTCGGTAACCCGCTCTTTGGTCGCACCACCGCCCACATCGAGGAAGTTGGCTGGCTTGCCGCCATGCAGGTTGACGATGTCCATGGTACCCATGGCCAGGCCGGCACCGTTGACCATGCAGCCAATGTTGCCTTCCAGGGCCACGTAGTTCAGTTCGAACTTGGCTGCGTGAGCTTCGCGCGGATCGTCCTGGGACGGATCGTGGAAGGTCTTCAGCTTCGGCTGACGGTACATGGCGTTGGCGTCGATGTTGATCTTGGCATCCAGGCAATGCAGATCGCCGTCAGCCTTGATCACCAGCGGGTTTACTTCCAGCAGGGCCAGGTCATGGTCCTGGAACAGCTTGGCCAGACCAACGAAGATCTTGGCGAATTGACCAACCTGCTTGCCTTCCAGACCCAGCTGGAAAGCCAACTCACGGCCCTGGAATGGCTGTGCGCCAACCAGTGGATCGATGGTGGCCTTGAGGATTTTCTCAGGGGTGTCGTGGGCAACTTTCTCGATGTCCACACCACCTTCGGTGGAGGCCATAAACACGATGCGGCGGCTGGAACGATCGACGACCGCACCCAGGTACAGCTCTTTAGCGATGTCGGTGCAGGACTCAACCAGGATCTTGGTAACCGGCTGACCGTTGGCGTCAGTCTGGTAAGTCACCAGGCGCTTGCCCAACCAGTTGGCGGCGAAGGCTTTGGCGTCTTCCTTATTGCGAACCAGCTTCACGCCGCCCGCTTTACCGCGGCCACCGGCATGTACCTGGGCCTTGACCACCCACTCGCTGCCACCGATCTTGTCGCAGGCTGCTGCCGCTTCTTCCGGGGTGTCTACTGCGAAACCTTTGGATACGGGCAAACCGTATTCGGCGAACAGTTGCTTACCCTGATACTCGTGAAGATTCATGCTTATCTACCGTCTTCGTTTAGGTATTGCGCATACGGCGTCGCGCTTGTAACGCAACGCCACCTGTGACTGCTGCTCAACAGCAGTCCAAGCGACATTGTCTGAGTCGACCTTGATAACGATCGGCCCAGACGCTGTCAGCCGTGGTTCTTGAGTTAACGCTTTTTCCGGTTGGCAATGTGAATGGCATGGCCATTCACCGCCAGGGCGGCTTCGTGCAGGGCTTCAGAGAGGGTTGGATGGGAGAACACCATCATCCCCAGATCTTCGGCGCTGGTGCCAAATTCCATACCGATGGCGCCTTGTTGCACCAGTTCAGCAGCGCTTGGGCCAATCACATGCACACCCAGCACGCGGTCGGTTGCGGCATCGGCAATCACCTTGACCATACCGCCGGTATCATTGGCCGCCATGGCACGGCCGCTGGCGGCGAACGGGAAGGTGCCGACGTTAACGGCAACGCCCTCGCCCTTCAGTTGCTGCTCGGTCTTGCCCACCCAGGCGATTTCCGGATGGGTGTAGATCACCGATGGAATCAGGTCATAGTTCATCTGCGCCTTGTGCCCGGCAATGCGCTCGGCAACCATCACGCCCTCTTCCGAGGCCTTGTGGGCCAGCATTGCACCGCGCACCACGTCACCGATGGCATAAACCCCCGGTACGCTGGTGGCGCACTGGTCGTCGACAAAGATGAAACCGCGCTCATCGAGGGTCACACCACTGTCGGTCGCCAACAGATTGGTGGTCACTGGACGGCGGCCAACGGCGACGATCAGCTTGTCAAAGGTCAGCTTGTGCTCGCCGGTGGCGTCGGTGAAGGTCACAGTTACCTGCTTCTTCTTCACTTCGCTGGCAATCACGCGGGTGCCGAGACGGATGTCCAGGCCCTGCTTGCTGAGGATCTTCAAGGCTTCCTTGGAAATCTGCTCATCGGCGGCGGCGAGGAACTTGTCCATCGCCTCCAGCACTGTGACTTCAGCGCCCAGACGCCCCCACACCGAGCCCAGTTCCAGACCGATGACGCCGGCGCCAATCACCCCAAGCTTCTTCGGTACGGCCTGGAATTCCAGGGCGCCGGTGGAATCAACGATCACATCCTGATCAACCGGAGCCGGCGGGATGTCGACCGGCTTGGAGCCGGAAGCCAGGATCACGTTCTCGGCCTGGATCAGTTGCACCGAGCCGTCACTGCCGGTTACTTCAACCTGCTTGCCTGCCAGCAACTTGCCGTGGCCTTCCAGCAGGGTCACGCCGTTGGCCTTGAACAGGCCGGCGACACCGCCGGTCAAGTTCTTGATGATGCCGTTTTTGCGCGCAATCATGGCCGGCACGTCGATGGTCACGCCTTTGGCTTCAATACCATGGATGGCGAAGCCTTCATGGGCCTCGTGGTATTTCCAGGAGCTGTCCAGGAGGGCCTTGGATGGAATGCAACCAACGTTCAGGCAGGTACCGCCGAGGGCTGTCTTGCCGTCCTTATCCTGGTATTTCTCGATGCAGGCGGTCTTCAAGCCAAGCTGGGCGGCCTTGATCGCAGCCACGTAACCGCCGGGGCCGGCACCGATAACTACCACGTCAAATTTTTGGGTCATGTTTCATTCCTTCTCGAATTCAGGCAAACGGCCCCTCGTGAGGGCCGTTGGATGAGGGCTGCGACTCAGATGTCGAGCAGCAGACGCGCCGGGTCTTCCAGCAGGTTTTTGATCGCGACCAGGAAGCTGACTGCTTCCTTGCCATCGATCAAGCGGTGGTCGTAGGACAGAGCCAGGTACATCATCGGGCGGATAACCACTTGACCGTTGATCGCCATTGGCCGTTGCAGAATGTTGTGCATGCCGAGAATGGCTGCCTGCGGTGGGTTGACGATCGGCGTCGACATCATCGAGCCAAAGGTGCCGCCATTGGTGATGGTGAAGGTGCCGCCGGTCATCTCGTCGATCGACAATTTGCCGTCTTTGGCCTTCTTGCCGAAGGTCGCGATGCCGCCTTCGATTTCAGCCAGGCTCATCAGCTCGGCATTGCGCAGTACCGGCACCACCAGGCCACGGTCGCTCGATACGGCAACACCGATGTCGGCGTAGCCGTGGTAGACGATGTCTGTGCCGTCGATCGAGGCGTTAACCGCCGGGAAACGCTTCAGCGCTTCGGTGGTGGCCTTGACGAAGAACGACATGAAGCCCAGGCGCACGCCGTTGTGGGACTTCTCGAACAGGTCCTTGTACTTCGAACGCAGGGCCATGACTTCGGTCATGTCGACTTCGTTGAAGGTGGTCAGCATGGCCATGTTCGACTGAGCTTCAACCAGACGCTCGGCCACCTTGGCGCGCAGACGCGTCATCGGCACGCGCTTCTCGACGCGATCACCGGCCGCCAACAGTGGCGCGGCAGCAGCAGGAGCGGCAGGCTTGGCGGCGGCAGCAACCGGGGCATTCTTCTTCGCCTCGACTGCGGCAACCACGTCTTCCTTGCTCACACGACCGCCTTTGCCGGTGCCGACAACGCTACTTGGATCGATGCCGTTTTCTTCGGCAATCTTGCGCGCGGCCGGCGACAGCAGTGGCTCATCACCCGCGGCGACCACAGCCGCCGCAGCGGGTGCTGCCGCCTGGGCGGCAACGGCCGGCGCAGCGGCAGCGGCAGCGGCGCCACCTTCATTGAGGGTGCCCAGCAGTTCGTTGCTGAGTACGGTGTCACCTTCGTTCTTGATGATTTGCGCGAGGACGCCGTCGGCCTCGGCCAGCACTTCGA
>DAITLT010000068.1:3577-13067 GCA_036835505.1 Pseudomonas sp. | reverse complement strand
GGGTCAGACCACCTTCCATCAGCATCTGGATCAACCGATGGGGGCTGGCATCCACGGCCTGGGCCTGGGTGTTGACGCTTTGATACTGCTTGATGGCCGTCATCGCGTTCATGCTGAAGGTACTCCAGTGTAGTGCGGGAATACTTCATGTATCGGCAGTGCCGGCAGCAGCTTTAGGGCGACGGAAAAATAACACAACTGATTGATTTAACTCGTCAAACAGGAACTGGAAAGCCACTTTCCAGGCATCGATGAAGCGCCTCCGGCCTCAAGAGGCTACCGGCTCGACCTCAGGCCCGATCGCGATCCAGGCATCACGTATCTGCACCAGCAAGCCCTGCACCTCTTGCAGACTACGCGGAGTGCTATCAAGCGCCACACCGGCAAGCCGTCGGGTCATGTAGTCGTAAAGCGAATCCAGATTCTCCGCAATATCCCCACCGAGTTCTTTATCCAGACTGCCCTGCAAAACGCTAATGATGGAAATAGTCGCACCAACAGCCTCACCACGTATGCCGTGGTTGCCTTGCTCCTGCGCCAGCAGCGCAAGGGAAATACGCTCAAGCGCGCCATCCAGCAGCAACTGCACGGTTTGATAAGGCGTTACTTCCTGGCTGACCTTGACGCTCTTGTAGGTATCGATTGGCTTGCTCACGCCTTAACTATCCTTTTTTACAACACCAGGGAGATTGGCAAACACCTGAGCGAGTTGATCACCTGTACTTTTCAACTGCCCGACCAATGCATCCATGGCATTGAACTGAGCAAGCAAGCGGGTTTGCATTTGCTCAACGCGCCTATTCAGATTTTCTGTCTGTGTCTTGATATCGCTTCGCGTACTTTCTAGCGCTTTCATGCGCTGTTCAAGAATACCGCCAGTCTGAATAAACCCATCAATACGTTTATCCACCCGGCTCATCAATCCGGTATCGCCAGTAAAAAACGCACCTACCGCATCGAAGTTATCCTGCAACGCCGAATCAAGCTTGGTGTCGTCGATTTTCAGGGTGCCGTCTTTTTGGGTAGTGATCCCTAAATTGGCAAGCACTCGCACACCTGCCTGACCGGAAGGATTAACCAGCTCATTACGCACACCACTGAGCAAACTGCGCACTGTGGAGTCGCCTACCAGGCCACCAACAAGCGGTGCACCGTCCTCGCCTACCTTGGTGACACTGGTCAACCTGTTACTGGTAGCGATCAACTTGTTATAGGCATCGACAAAGGTCTTAATGCTAGCTTTTACGCCAGCACTGTCCTGCCCCACCGTCAACGTAATGGGTTTATCAACCTCAGTCTTGGCCAGTAATTCAAACTCGACATCAGCGATAGCACCACTGACCTTATTAGTCGCGCTACTGAGGGGCAGGCCGTCGACCGTAAACTCGGCATTCGCGGCCTGCACGATATAGCCCGCGCTGGATGGATTGCCGGCGCTCAGTGCGATGCTGCCATCCACATCCAGCGTGGACAGGTTGCCTGTGCCGGCGACTATCACATCTTTTCCAGCACCGGTTTCAGTGGCGCTAAACACCAAGCGCGATTCACCATTCAACGGGTTATTGACGATGGTTGCGCTGATACCCTGGTCTTTCAGCGCGGCATTGAGCTGATCACGAGTACTGGCCAGATCGGATCCGGCAGCAATAGTGACCGCGGTACCAGTATCGCCGGCACCTAATTTGACCGTAAGCGTCTGCTCGCTTGCGCCACTCGAGAAACCACCAGCCACAGCAGCCGTAGCAACCTTGCTGGCGGTTGCCAGGCTCTGCACTTCTATTTTGTAGATGCCCGGTGTAGCCGTTTTACTGGCGCTGGCAGTCAAGGTGCTGGTATTGGACGATATGGCCGTGCGCTTCTCGAACAAGGTGGCGCTGTTCAAGTCTTTCATGGCTGCTTGAAAGGCGCTCAACGCGCTCTTGAGCTCACCCAGGGCAGAGAATTTGGTGGTAGTGGACTTCTCCAGGCGGGCCAATTGCGCTTCTTTCGGCGCCTTTTCCGCGTTGACTATCGCCGTCACCATATTGGTAATGGGAAGCCCGCTGTTAACACCTGTGATGCCATCAATTACGCCTGCCATGCTGGTTACCTCGCCATGAAGTTGACGCTTAAACGCTTACGCCTGCCCAATCACAATGGGCAGTCAAGAAACATGCCAGCGATCAAGCTTCAGCCTTGAATAACAGACTACGGACCTCTTCCAGGCTTTCCGCCAAGCGCAACGCTTCCTCTGATGGCAGCTGACGAATCACTTCGCCCGACGCACCATCGGTTACCTTTACCACTACGCGACCGCTTGAATCATCCAGCGTGAAATTCAAATCTCGCCGAATGCTCTGTACAAAACTTTGAATCGCAATCACCGCATCCTCGACCGGCTCACGCCTCTGCGTGGCCTCCTCAGGCTCTTTCTTAGTCACCTCGGCATCAATCTCTGCCGCTTTGGCGGCAGCGACAGGCGAGACTTGCGTAACTGCAGCAGTCGCTTTGGAGAGCGGTGCAGACAGCGAACTGTTTATGCCTATATCCATTTTCTTTTACCTCGCAAGGCAAAACGGGGAGAAGTGCTATGCACTTCCCCCCGCAGTCTAATGCAGACTAACCGTTTAGCTTACTGCAGGAGGCTGAGCACGGCCTGCGGCAACTGGTTGGCCTGGGCCAGGATCGCGGTGCCGGCCTGTTGCAGAATCTGGTTCTTGCTCAGATTCGCGGTTTCAGCGGCGAAGTCGGTATCTTGGATCCGACCACGGGCAGCCGATACGTTCTCCGAGATGTTCTGCAGGTTGGAAATGGTGTTCTCGAAGCGGTTCTGCACCGCACCCAGATCGGCACGCTGGTTATCGATCGCCTTGAGGGCATCATCGATGACCAGCACGGCCGACTGTGCACCCACCGCATTGGTGATGTCGATATCTTTGACCGAGTTGGCAGTTTCAGCCGTCGTCGACGCTGTCACGGTAGTGAAAGTGGCGCCTGTAGCGTCGGCGCCGGCGCCGTCGGCGAAGGTGATAGAGGTGAGTGCATTGGTGGTCGAGGTGGTGGCGTCGCCTTTACTGATCACCTGATAAGCGCCTGCAGCATCCTTATGCACACCCACTTCCAGGTTGGCGTCGTTGATGGCCGCCGCCAGCTTGTCGGTAACCTCGGCAACCGTATCACCGGCCGCCAGCTCGACATCCAGAGTCGCAGCGGGGGTCGTGCCCGAGAACGCGAGCGTCACGGTCGCGGTACCGCCGCTGGCAGCGCCAGCAGTAGCGTTGCCAAAGGCGCTTTTAAAGAAGTTACCCTCGAGCGAATCGGCACTCATTTCGCCGATGCTGACGCTGATGCTTTCGTTCGCAGCCGAACCCACCTGGAAGTTCTTGGTACCGAAATTACCATCGAGCAATTTCTGACCGCCGAAGGTAGTGGTATTGCTGATACGGTCCAGCTCTTTTTTCAACTGACCGACTTCGGAGTTCAATGCCGTCCGCTCGGATTCGCTGTTGGAGCCGTTGGCCGACTGCAGGGACAGATCGCGCATACGTTGCAGAATATTGGTGGACTGCTGCAGCGCGCCTTCGGCGGTCTGCGCCAGGGAGATGCCATCGTTGGAGTTACGCACCGCCACACCCAGGCCGTTGATCTGGCTGGTCAGGCGGTTGGCGATCTGCAGGCCGGCTGCATCGTCCTTGGCGCTGTTGATGCGCGAACCGGTGGACAGGCGCTGCAGGGAAGTCGCCAGCGCATTGGAGGAGCTGCTCAGGTTGCGCTGGGTATTCAGGGACGCAATGTTGGTATTGACGGTAAGGGCCATGGTGTTTGCCTCCAATGGGCTGATACTTGTTGGTAGCCTGGATGTGCGAGAGGTTGGACGGTTGCCTTGCTCAGGCACCCAGTTACTTCGCATTCGTAAGCTATATCGCCCCGGCTGGGGAAAACTTAAGGGCCACCCTCAAAAAACTTTCGCTGCCCGCCGATGCCCTGGTCGCAGGCCGGTCAGGGCCGGGGTCAATCAGGCAGCCAGGCCTTGCGCCAGGCCTCAAGGTTTTTCCCTTCGAGCATCCATTCATTGCGCACCGCAGCACGCAATTCATCGCCCATGCGGGCAGTTGCATCCAGATCGGCCAGATGCAGGCGAATGGCGTCCATCCAATCCTTGAAGCGGTTCTTGACCCGGGTCACCGGCAATACGTCCTGATAGCAGCGCACATCGCTGCAGATCACCGGAAAACCACAGGCCCCGTACTCCAGCAAACGCAGATTGCTCTTGCACTCGTTGAACAGGTTCTGTTCAACCGGCGCCAGCGCCAGATCCAGGTTCAATCCGGCCAATACTGCCGGGTACTGCTCAATGGGAACCCCTGGATGGAGCTCATGGATAAAGGGCCTCAGCTTGTCCGGGCACATGCCGAAGAAGACCCACTCCACCTCACTCGCCAGTGCCTTGACCACATCGGCAAGCATTTCCAGGTCGCCGGAATGGCCGGCCCCACCCGCCCATTGGCGAGGATCGAGACGGTTTTCTATAACCCGGATATCCGGGTGGAAATCCTGGAAGGCCTCGGCCATCGCTTCCGTGGACACCACAAAGCGATCCACATAGGAGATACCACGGCGCAGTGACCTTAGAATGTCCTGGGGCATCTGCGCTCGATACGCACTTTTCATCGGCAGATTTGGCAAGTAATCATCCAGCTCATACACCTTGAATGCTCGCGAGAATGCCTGCATCCGGCGCATAGCCTCCAGCCGCTCATCACCAATCTGGCGCTGCAGCAGCACGACATCCGGATCGTAACGTTCCAGATCCACTACAGAGAGCATGCCAAACGAAAGGGCACCCTCAATGAAGCCCTGCTGCTGCAAGGCATTGAAGGGTTGAATAACTCGGTATTGGCCACAGCCGTCCCGGTCCGCCGGGTGTGCCAAAACCGTCGGCAACGGCCGCCAAGCGTCGAGCGGCCGCCAGGACAACTTGTTATCGGCCAGCTTGAAGCCACCAGGTTCTACCAGGGATAAGTTGGAGTTATAGGCTGGATCGCGCGCCAGCAACGGCAGCCATTTAGCGTACATGGCGTCCTGCTCTGCGACAAAGCGCTTGTGCTTGGCGTCGCTGGTCTGTTTGTCGACCTTCGTCTGGCTGACACCACCCTCATGCATCAGCACGGCGTGAGGCGTCCACACCGTTAAATAGCCAACTTCACGGGTTTTTAAACATAGATCGATATCGTTATAAGAGACCTTGAACTGCTCTTCATCCATACCGCCCACGTCCAGGTAAACGGATTTTCGAATCATCAGGCACGCCGCCGTCACCGCGCTGTAGTTCTGGTCGACTTGCAAGCGCTGCATATAACCCGGGGCATCCATTGGCTCACCGATAAAGGGGTGTTCTGCGGGGCCACACAAGCCAAGCACCACGCCCGCGTGCTGGATACGACCATCCGGATAGAGCAACTTCGCCCCTACGATACCGACCTCTGGACGCTGTGCATGGTTGAGCAACTCATCCAGCCAGTCGTTGCGAATAGCCGCTGTGTCGTTGTTAAGCAAAACCAGATAATCACCGCGCGCCGCGCGCGCCGCCATATTGTTGATCGCCGAGAAATTGAACGGTTGCGGATAGCGGATCACCCTGACCTTCTCTTCAGCCATGGCCTCGACCCCCGCCAACCACGCGAGCGCCTCGGGCGTCTCGCTGTTGTTGTCGATGATCAGTATTTCGTAATGTTCGTAGCGGGTATGTTCCAGCACGCTCTCAACACAACGCTGGAGCATGGGCAGTTGATCCTTGGTTGGGATCAGAATCGAGACCAGCGGTTGCTGCTGATGACCATAGCTGATGTGATAGCGCCCCGGCAGGTCGGAACCGACGTGCGCCTGCGGATAGTCACGCACAGCAAGATGACGGGCAATGCTCGCACGCTCATCTGGATTATCCAGCAGGGCCGGGGCCTGGGTGATAAGTAGCGGTTCACTCACATGCCCCAGATCCTGCATGCCACCCGACTCGACCAGCCGCAAAATCAGATCAAACTCTATCGCTGCGCTGTAACGTTGAGCAAAACCGTCCAACTCGACGAACGCATCGCGGCGAAACAGCCAGTGACGCGCCATACTCGCGGGGAAACTCAGCAGCAGATCCAGATTGAATCCGGGCCGGAACATCGGCCCCAATGAGCCATCGGCCAGGCGCAGCATTTCGTCGCCATAGATGGCTCGGCAACCCGGGGAAGCGATCAGTTCCAAGGCCACCATCATCAGACCGCTCGCAATGAACTCATCCCCTGCCTCGACCATCATTACCCAGTCGCAATCCGCCTGCGCCAACATCTGGTTGATGGTGTCGACCTGCTGATCGGCTGACACGCGCCTGCACTCTACGCGCGGGTCGGCACGCTCGAACTGCGCGCCCTCGCCAACGCTCAGGAGCAGAATCTGCAGCCCGGCGTAGGGCTGCTTTTCCTGACTCAAACTGTCGAGCGTCGCCCGTAGTTTCCCTGCGTCACCCTGCCTATCCAGCACCAGGATGCCGAACCGCGGCCCGCCACCGCTGGTTTTCAGGTACCCGCCGATCAAGTGCTCCTGAACCGCTGTCGGCACGCGCGTATCCAGCCATGGCCGGAAGCCTTCCCGTTCCTCTTGAATCATTTCACCCCCGGCGTCCCGCAACGGCGGGAACGCCCAAGGCCCGGGCTGTACGGCGGCAACTGCCTGAGGTGTCTCTGCACGCTTGGCCGCCTCGGCCAAGCGCCGACGCAGGGGAAAATCGTGCCACCCCTCGGCGCCAGCGGCCAGCGGGTGGCAACGTACCTGCTCGTTCGGTCGCGGTGCATACAGCCCCATGGCCCGGATTTGTCCGGCGAACACCTGCACGCCCTTCTGCCACAGCGGCAGCATGTCGCCCTGCTGTTGACGCTGCTCGGCATGCTTGCGGAAGCAGGAAAGCGGCTCGCACAGATAGGCTAGATGGCCGTGCCGCAGCACATTCACGTACATCGCCAGGTCGTTGATGGCGCGCACCGTCTGCCCGTTGAGGCAACAGACGTTTGGCTTGATCCCAGCCAGGTGTGCACGACGGAACATCACCGTGCTCGGCTCGCCGATGAAGTTCATCGGTGAGTCGGCGAGGTAGGCGATCAGGTCGCCGCCGTGCAGGATGCCGTCCTGATCAAACGGGCAGCAGGTCGCCGGGACATCCGGTAGCGGTAAGCCGGATTTGTCGATCAACAGCCGTCGCGAGGTTACCAGGCTGACCTCGGGATTGGCGCTGAAGACTTCCACCATGCGCTCGACGCAGTCGTTCAACAGGATGTCGTCGTCGTTGAGGAACTTGACAAACTCACCCGCGGCCTCGATCACGCACTGGGTGTAGTTCATCAGCCCGCCGAGGCCCGGCTGGTTGCGAATGACGCGGATCGGGTGGCGGCTGTGCCCGCGGTGACGCTCGACGATCTGCTGAATGCCATCGTCTGGGCAGTCGTCGCTGATCAGGATTTCCAGCGGCTGGTAGCTCTGGGCGAGCGCACTGAGCAGCGCCGCCTCGAAGTGCCGCGGTTTGAAGGTGGGAATCACGATGCTGACGAGGGGGTTCTTGCTCACGTTGTGCTTTCCTCAGTGAAGGGAGGCGAGTGACGGTTGCGCCACCCGCGACTCATTTCAGGGTTCGAGAATATGGGAATGACTGGCCAGGACTTGGCGCACCGCCTGCGGGCTGTTCCACATCAACACGTCGAGGACGGAAAGACCCGGCTCGCAGGTATAGGGCTCGGCGTCGTAGCGGAACTCGTCGAATTTCAGGAAGCCGAGTCGAATGTCGTGGCGGGTGAAGTCCTGCGGGTCGAACAGCGTCCGGCCACCGGCCGGATTCAGGTACGCGCTGACGCCCAGTTGCCGACTTATCGCCGGCGCCCAGCCACCGGGGCTGTCGATGTCTTCCAGGTCGAGGCCAAGTTCCGAACAAATGACGTAGTCGAACGGCAGTTCCAGATAGCCACAGACCGCTGCCAGCCCCTGGACGTTGAGGCCGACCAGCGAGTTGTCGGTCGTGAGATCGAAAGCCCGGTTCACCAGTTGCACGACCTGCTCATAGAACGGCGCCTTGCGCCGGTAATGGGTCAGCTTGCCAAGCAGACTGGTGCGGGTTTTGTGCATGTTCTGCACGCGTGCTTCGCGGGTAGTGATGGCGATAGAGGAATTGGCCAAGGGTACGTTGATGTAGTTCCAACCGGCCTGCGGATGCAGCACGCGGTTGCGGCTCATCCAGGATTTTGGCGTGTACTGGCTGACATCGAACACCACCCAGCGCTCGGTGTGGGCGATCAGCGCGAAATGCCCGAGGTACGGGAAAAAGTACGGTTGCATGATGCCCAGCTTCACCCCCCCCCCCCCAGGCTGTGGCGAACGCTGGCGGCCTGCTCCCGGGCGGCGCGGACTATTTGGCCGATGCGCCGCGCACCAGCCGGGTCTATCGGTTGGCCGATCGGCAGCTGCAGCACCTTGGCGCACAGGGCCTCGGTCACTGGGAGGCGTTCGGCCGCCTCCGGGTAACGCTCGTCATAGGGCGTGCAGCGGTGGATACCGGGATAGAAATAGCGCCGCGCCAGCACGTTTTCCGCGCGCAGCACCGCCTGTAATTCGTCACGGCTGAGGCCGAAGCGTTCAGCATCGATTTCGCAGACCACATATTGGTAGTTGGTCGTGCTCACCGCCTGTGGTTCGATCAGGCGCAAGCCCGGCAAACCGGCCAAGGCATCGCGGTAGGCGGCGAAAATCCCCCGATTGCGCTCGAGGGTCTGGGCAAAATTATCCAGGCTGAGCAAGGCGATGGCCGCCTGCGCTTCGGACATACGGCCGTTGGCGGTGCGGCTGACATGCACCGGGTGCCCGGCGCCGTAGCTGCTGCGGATATTGCGCAGGCGCGCGGCCAGTTCGTCGTCGTTGGTGCACACGCAACCGCCTTCGGCGGCGCTCAACACCTTGGTGGCGTGGAAGGAAAACACTTCGAGGGCGCCGAAGTTGCCGACCGCCCTGCCCTGCACCGCGCAGCCAAAGGCATGGGCCGAGTCGTAATACAGCGGCACGCCGCGACTATCGGCGAGCTGGCGCAGGTGCTGCTGAGCGCAGACATCGCCCCACAGGTTGACCGCCAATATTGCGCTGACGTCGTTGTCTTCCAGCAACGCTTCCACTTGGGCGGGGTCGAGCTGATGGGTCAACGGGTCGACGTCGCAGAACAACGGCTCCAGCCCGGCCCAGGTCAGCGACTGCGAGGTGGCGATAAAGGAGAACGCCGGGGTGATCACCTTGCCGCGCAAGCCCAGGGCATCGGCCGCCATCAACAGGCCGATGGTGGCATTGGTGACGCAAATGGCATGGCGCACGCCAAGACGCTCCTGCAACACCTGCTCCAGTTGCTGACAATTGGCACTCGACCAGAACTGCGTGGGCCGCGCCGAGCCGAGCGCGAGCAGCTGCTGCTCGGCCAAGACCCGCTGCAACTGCCGCG
>DAITLT010000068.1:0-3567 GCA_036835505.1 Pseudomonas sp. | reverse complement strand
GGGTCTCGAAGATGCCGCGCATGGCTGCTTCATAGGCGGACCACTCGGGGAAATACAGCTGGCCGACCGGCAGCGGCTGCTCGAACGCCGGCGTGGCGCCGAGGATGGCGAGTTCGACGGCGCTCATACGGCAACCCTCTGGCGCAGTTCAGCGGCATGGGCATGGACAAAGCCCAGCATGGCGACGATGGCGTGGATGTCCTGCTCGTCGACGAAATGGCCGCAAGGCAGCAGCACAAAGCGCTCGGCAAGCCGCTCGGTCACCGGCAGCGAGCCGCCGATGGTCGGGTAATCGGTGGGTTTCTGGTGCAGCGCCGGCGAATAATAGGCGCGGGCGAGAATGCGTTCGGCGTTGAGCAGGCTCAGGGTCTGCGCCCTGGGCAGCGGCCAATCGTCGAGCAGTTCGATCAGGATGTTCTTGAAGCCGCTCCGCTCGCTTTCGTCGAACTCGACCAGGCGCACACCCGGCAGCCCCGTCAGCTCCCGTCGATAAGCCAGGTAGCGCTCGCGATTGCGTGCCACCTGAGCGTCCAACCCATCCAAGCCGGCCAGGGCCATAGCCGCGTGTACCTCGTTGAGCTTGGCGTTCATGCCCAGTTCCTGGACGTTGTCCGGGGTGTAGAAACCGAAGCCGCGCATGCGCACCAGTTTGGCCGCCAGCTCGGCGTCGTTGGTGGTGATATAGCCGCCCTCGAAACCGTTGAGCAGCTTGCTCGCATGCAGGGAGAAGCACTCGGCCCGACCGAAGCTGCCGACTTTACGCCCGGCACAGGTTTCATAGACCGACTCGACGGCGTCGATAAACAGCGGAATGCCGCTTTCCTCGGCCAGCGCTTCCAGCCCGAGTGCATCGCAGCAATTCATGATCGGGTGCACACCGAGGATCAGCGCGGTTTGCTCGTTCAAATGCGGGCGCACGGTGTCGGCGCTCAGCGCCAGGGTCTGCGGGTCGACCTCGCAGAAGCGCGGCACCAGGTCGGCCCAGGCCGCCACATCGGCCATGCGCCTATAGGTCAGCGAGGGCATGACTATTTCCCGACGCCCCGGCAGCGCCAGGCATTTAATCGCCAACACCAGCGCCCAGAAGCCGCTGCAAAAGGTCACGCAATGGCTGGTCTGGTGGAACTCGGCCAGACGCCGCTCCAACTGCTGCACCAGCGGCCCGTTGTTGGTGAATTGGTGCGCCTTATAGAAGGTGCGCGAATACTCCAGGAAACGCTCGAAGTCCGGCTGAACCAGGCTTGAAGTCGAGCGCGGCAAGTCGAACAGCGGCTGGCCACCGAACAGCGCCAGCTCATCGCAACTGGATTTGGCACTCATGGGCGCGCGCGTTCGAGCAGAGCGTCATAGCGGTAGTGCGCGGTGTAGAAACCCTTGGGCATACGCTGGATATGCGTCTGCCAGCCGCAATCGGCGGCCAGTTGGCAGAACTCTTCGACGCTGCGCCAGATGCCGATTTTCGAGTCGTGGTGCTTGAGCTCGGCGGTGTGGTCGCGGCCATCGGTGTAGAAATCCTGCTGCCGTTCGAGGTCCGGCAGGTTGCCGATAAACACCCGCTCGACCTGACTGTAATCGCGGCACAGCGTGGTCAACACCAGACGCGCGGTGGCCTCGGGAAAATACGGGAAGCTGCCGTAGCACAGCACCTTGGTGAAGCGCGCCGGGTCGGCCTCGGCGACTATGTACTCGCCGACGTCAGCCAGATCGAAACGACGCAGCGGCAGCTGCTCGAAATAGCGCTTGGCCACCTCGATCAGCACCTGGGAATAGTCCACACCATAGACTTCGGCGCAGTCGTCGAAGAAGTAGCGCGACAGCGCACCATTGCCGCAGGCCAGATCCAGCAGGCGGTCGCCGGGCTGGAAGGCCAGCGCATCCTTGATGGTCGCGACTATCAGTTGAATCTGCTCTTCCGAAACCGGCTGGCCATTGACTGACCGCTTGATCTGCCCCCAAAAGTCGTCGGGAGCGAGGGTTTTCGGATATTCCTTGAAATCTGATTCCACTGGAGTTGCCCCCTGCTTACTGCTATTGGGATAACCGTCATCGCCCCGTAAAGGACGCTTGTTGAAAACGCAAGCATTCCATCCGCCGGCTTCGATGCGACGTTATGCGCGCGCGATATAGAGAATGCTGCTCGGTTTCAGGCCCATTGCCGCGTACACCTCGGTACCAAAGTAGTCGATGCCGTATTGGTCGACGCTGAAGCCGTTCGCCTCGATCTTGCGCACGAAGTCGTCGTGTGCATAAAGCCGTACGTGATCGTTCTGCCCATACAGCCGCCAACGTCCAGCCTCGTCGGTGATGCTGGGGTCTTCGAGGGTTTTTTCCATACCGACGATGATGGGCGCCATCAGAATGCCGCAACCACCGGCGCGGGTAATCCGGCGCAGCTCGCGCACGGCCTTGCCGTCGTCGGCGACATGTTCGAGCACGTGGCTACAGATGAAGAAATCGAATGCGCCGTCGTCGAAGGGAACATCCATCAGGTCGACCTGATGGTCCACGCCCTGCATCGACAGGTCGGCGGTGGCGTAGTCGAAGAACTGACTGCTGCGCAGCAGGCGGGACATCGTCTGCTCCGGCGCGAAGTGCATGACGCGAGCGCCCTTGCACAGTCGGCCGGCGGCGATTTCCTGCTCCATCCAGTACACGTACAGGCGCTCGCGGTCGGAGGCACCACAGCTTTTGCAGGTATAGGTGTCGTGGGCGGTCATCTCGCCCTGGCCATAATGCACGAAGCCATGGCGGCGGGCGCTTTCCCGGTAAAATGCGGGGATAGCCACAAAACTCACGTCCGCCTGCTTGCACACCGGGCAACGGTATGCAGGCTGCGCAGCCGCTTGCGGCGCCGCAATGCAGTCCGGCTCGGCCTTCGACGGCGCCAACTGGCTGATCAGTGCCTGCTGTTCCTCGAGAATACCGAGCAGATTATTCGCCACCAGATGCTGGCTCTCGCCCTGCATCGCCAGGGCCTCGCGAAAGAGCTGCAATGCACTCTGCGAATCGCCCAGTTTGTAATGCACCACGGCCATATCGTTGGCCAGTTCGGCATGCAGTCCGGCAAACTGCCTGACTTGCTCGAGCAGACGCAGTGCGGCGGCAAATTCGCCGTCAGCGAACGCCTGGTAAGCCTGCTCTTTCAGCGCTTGCAGATCGATTCCCATGAAAGTCTCATGTGCTGGTTCCCGCGCGGCTGGACTGATAACGCCAAGCAACGCCGAGACGCGTCAATGATTTGGCCAAAGGCCTGACTGCAACCTGTACAGCAAGAACCCAGCCAATACGCCGGCACGGCGTTCGAGCGTGGACACCCGCGAGATGGCGGGAAAGGGTGGCGACTGCACGCTCCAGGGGACGGCAGCTACCCGTGGCTGATCAACGCAACTGGTTGAACAGGTTGAGGCTGCTGATCTTCACGTAGCTTTGCTGTGCGGCCTCCAGCACGATGGTCTGGAAGGACAACCGCGACAGGGCTTCGGCGTAGTCCAGCTCGCGCAGGTCGGCCTGCACGGACTTGTTGACCAGCGAAACGTCTTCATTATCGGTCTGGGTCGACTCGATGAT
>DAITLT010000067.1:0-13106 GCA_036835505.1 Pseudomonas sp. | reverse complement strand
GGCCGTCGGCCGCTTCTTCTTCGACCTCTATGCCCGCGCCAACAAGCGCGGCGGCGCCTGGATGGACGGCGCCCGTGACCAGCGTCGCGCCGCCAATGGCGAGTTGATCAGCCCGGTGGCCAACCTGGTGTGCAACTTCACCCCGGCGGTGAATGGCCAGCCGGCGCTGCTCACCCACGATGAAGTCACCACCCTGTTCCACGAGTTCGGCCACGGTCTGCACCACCTGCTGACCCACGTCGAACATGCCGGCGCCTCGGGCATCAACGGCGTGGCCTGGGATGCGGTCGAGCTGCCGAGCCAATTTATGGAGAACTGGTGCTGGGAGCCGCAAGGCCTGGCGCTGATCTCCGGCCACTTCGAAACCGGCGAGCCGCTGCCCCAGGACCTGCTGGAGAAGATGCTGGCGGCGAAGAACTTCCAGTCCGGGCTGATGATGGTGCGGCAGATCGAGTTCTCCCTGTTCGACTTCGAGTTGCATGCCAGCCACGGTGATGGCCGCAGCGTGCTGGACGTGTTGGAGGCCATCCGCGCCGAGGTCTCGGTCATGCGCCCGCCGGCCTACAACCGCTTCGCCAACGGCTTTGCACACATCTTTGCCGGTGGTTACGCGGCCGGTTACTACAGTTACAAGTGGGCAGAGGTGCTGAGCGCCGATGCCTTCTCCAAGTTCGAGGAAGAGGGCGTGCTGAATGCCGAAACCGGCCGCGCCTTCCGCGAGGCAATCCTGGCCCGTGGTGGCTCCCAGGAACCGATGCTGCTGTTCGTCGACTTCCGCGGCCGTGAGCCGAGCATCGACGCCCTGTTGCGCCATAGCGGTCTGAGTGAGGAGGTGGCATGAGCGAGGTGAAGATCAGCAAGCGGCGCTTTATCGCCGGCGCCGTGTGCCCGGCCTGCAGCGAGCCGGACCGCGTGCAGATGTGGAGCGAGGACGGCGTGCCGCACCGCGAATGCGTGGCCTGCGGCTATGCCGACACTCTCAACGAACAGGGCCAGTCGGTGCCCAGGGAGCTTGGCACGCGGGTCAACAAAGCCGCCGCCAAACCGGCAGACCCCAAGGTCCAGTCGGTGCAGTTTTTCCCTAATCCGAAACTGAAAAAGCCGACGCCTTAAGCCTCGGCCCGGCGCGCCGGCAACAACGGCTGGCGCGGCGCTCTCCAGGGTTTTCCCTCAACTGGCCACCCGTTGTTCCTGGGTCAGCTCCAGCTCGACCCCCAGGTGGCGGGACAGGCATGGCCAGTTTTGCCAGGCGGCCACCACTTGCGGGTCGTCCAGTTGTTCGCGGTAGGCCTGCAGCAGTTGCGGGTCAAAGTGGCGCGGATCGAGCATGCCCTCGACGGTCAGGTGTACGGCGTCATCCAGCCGATTGGCAAATTCCTCTCCGATCAACTGATGGGCAATCAGGTTGGCCACCGTGGTGTCCATGGGAATTAACGCCTGGCCGAATTGACCGATATAGCGATCATTCATTTCCTCGACCAGGCGATGGGCCAGGTAGGCCTCATCCAGCAGGCCGTCGAGGCCGTCGTGGCCATCGAGGATGGCCTGCGGCTGGAGAAAGTAGTCTTCGGCAATCTTCAACACCGGCTTGATCTGCGCGCTGATGCCGGCCTCGCGGGCGACTGCGGCGGCCGCGTCGAGCAACTCTGGCACCTGCTCGATATAGGCCGCGACAAAACGTTCGAGCACCCCCTGGGCATCGTCAACGGGCAGGCGTATCGACGGATGCAGACGCTCCAGCTGGGCCCCGAGTTGCCGGGCCAGTTGGCCCGTGGTGGCTTCGTGCTGGTGGGCACGCTGGATCAGCTGACGCAAGGCGGCGGTGTTCATGGGGGCTCCTGAGTGGGGATGGCAACGCACAGACCTTAGCTGTTTTGACCAATGGCCTAAGACTCAATTGTCATAATTCAGTCACCGTTATGTGCTCAGAGCATTGGTCGCCGGCCCTCGCCCATGGCTGGTGCGGGCTGTCCTGGGCCTGCGTTGTTTTGTCGCAGGGGCTGTCTATACTCACCAACGCAAGGCCCGACCTGGGCCGGCCCGAGGCGTCTGCCGGCGGGCCGCCGGCCGCTTGGTCAGCCCTTCTGCTGGCCCTTGCCTGCGGAGCCGGCGGAGAACAAAAACGTTAAGGGTTTGTGCGGATTTGCTGCATGGCCATGGCGCCGCGCCGCAACCCCCGGCAGCCCCCAAGGGGAGCCCGCAATGACGCGCTATTCGTCGGCCTGGACGGGCCTCCTGCTGTGGGTCGTTTGCGCCCAGGCCCAGGCGGCCTGGACGGTCAATATGGCCCCCGGTGCCACCGAGGTCAGCCGCTCGGTTTTCGATCTGCACATGACCATCTTCTGGATCTGCGTGGTGATTGGCGTGGTGGTGTTCGGCGTGATGTTCTGGTCGATGCTGATCCACCGCCGTTCCACCGGCCAGCAGCCGGCGCACTTCCATGAAAGCACCACGGTGGAGATCCTCTGGACCATAGTGCCGCTGGTGATTCTGGTGGTGATGGCGATCCCGGCGACCAAGACCCTGATCGACATCTACGACAGCAGCGAAGCGGAACTGGATATCCAGGTCACCGGCTACCAGTGGAAGTGGCATTACAAATACCTGGGCCAGGATGTGGCGTTCTTCAGCAACCTGGCCACCCCGCAGAAGCAGATCCACAACCAGGCGGCCAAGGGTGAGCACTACCTGCTGGAGGTCGATCAGCCGCTGGTGCTTCCGCAGGGCACCAAGGTGCGCTTGCTGGTCACCTCTGCCGACGTGATCCATTCCTGGTGGGTGCCGGCGCTGGCGGTGAAGAAGGATGCCATTCCCGGCTTCGTCAACGAGTCCTGGACGCGCATCGACGAGCCCGGCCTCTACCGCGGCCAATGCACCGAGCTGTGCGGCAAGGACCACGGTTTCATGCCGGTGGTGGTCGAGGTCAAGTCCAAAGAGGGCTTCGCCACGTGGCTGGCCGAGCGCAAGCAGGTGGCGCTGGCCGAGCAGGAGCTGAGCAGCAAGGCCTGGACCCTGGACGAGTTGCTGGCCCGTGGTGAGAAGGCTTACCTGAGCAACTGCGCGGCCTGCCACCAGCCGACCGGCCAAGGCCTGCCGCCGATGTTCCCGCCACTCAAGGGCTCGCCGATTGCCACCGGGCCGCTCGCCGGACATCTGGGCATCGTCGTCAACGGCAAGCCGGGCACGGCCATGGCCGCCTTCGGCAAGCAACTGTCGGATGTCGACATCGCCGCGATCATCACCTACGAACGCAACGCCTGGGGCAACGCCTTGGGTGACATGCTCACGCCCCAGGCCGTGCGCGCTTTCAAACAGGCTCAGGAGTAAGCACATGGGCTCCGTGATCGATTACAGCCAAAAGCGTCCGACCTACGCCGGGCACGCCGACCATGGCCCGGCCAAGGGCCTGATGCGCTGGGTGCTGACCACCAACCACAAGGACATCGGCAGCATGTACCTGTGGTTCAGCTTTGCCATGTTCCTGCTTGGCGGCTCCATGGCCATGGTCATTCGCGCCGAGCTGTTCCAGCCCGGTCTGCAGATCGTGCAGCCGGAATTCTTCAATCAGATGACCACCATGCACGGTCTGATCATGGTCTTCGGCGCGGTGATGCCGGCCTTCGTCGGCCTGGCCAACTGGATGATCCCGCTGATGATCGGCGCGCCGGACATGGCCCTGCCGCGGATGAACAACTTCAGCTTCTGGCTGCTGCCGGCGGCCTTCAGCATGATGGTCAGCACCCTGTTCATGGAAGGCGGCGGGCCGAACTTCGGATGGACCTTCTACGCGCCGCTGTCCACCACCTACGCACCGGAAAGCGTGACCTTCTTCATCTTCGCCGTGCACCTGATGGGCATCAGTTCGATCATGGGCGCGATCAACGTGGTCGCCACCATCCTCAACCTGCGCGCCCCCGGCATGACCCTGATGAAGATGCCGCTGTTCGTCTGGACCTGGCTGATCACCGCCTTCCTGCTGATCGCGGTGATGCCGGTGCTGGCCGGTGTGGTGACCATGATGCTGATGGACATCCACTTCGGCACCAGCTTCTTCAGCGCGGCCGGCGGTGGTGACCCGGTGCTGTTTCAGCATGTGTTCTGGTTCTTCGGCCATCCCGAGGTGTACATCATGATCCTGCCGGCCTTCGGCGCGGTCAGCTCGATCATCCCGGCGTTCGCCCGTAAGCCGCTGTTCGGCTACACCTCGATGGTCTATGCGACCGCGAGCATCGCCTTCCTGTCGTTTATCGTCTGGGCGCACCACATGTTCACCGTCGGCATTCCGCTGACCGGCGAGCTGTTCTTCATGTACGCCACCATGCTGATCGCCGTGCCCACCGGGGTGAAGGTGTTCAACTGGGTGTCGACCATGTGGCGGGGCTCGATGAGCTTCGAGGCGCCGATGCTGTTCTCCGTGGCCTTCGTCATCCTGTTCACCATCGGCGGCTTCTCCGGGCTGATGCTGGCCATCGCCCCGGCGGACTTCCAGTACCACGACACCTACTTCGTGGTGGCGCACTTCCACTACGTGCTGGTGCCGGGGGCGATCTTCGGCATCTTCGCCTCGGCCTACTACTGGCTGCCGAAGTGGACCGGGCATATGTACGACGAGACCCTGGCCAAGCTGCATTTCTGGATGAGTTTCGTTGGCATGAACCTGGCGTTCTTCCCCATGCACTTCGTCGGCCTGGCCGGCATGCCGCGGCGGATTCCCGACTACAACCTGCAGTTCGCCGATTTCAACATGCTCTCCTCGATCGGCGCCTTCAGCTTCGGGGCGACCCAATTGCTGTTCCTGTTTATCGTCATCAAGTGCATCCGTGGCGGTAAACCGGCCGGTGACAAACCCTGGGACGGCGCCGAAGGGCTGGAGTGGACGTTGCCCTCGCCGGCGCCCTACCACACCTTCCAGACCCCGCCGGAGATCAACTAATGCACGGCGCCTCGGCCAACCGCCGCTTGATCCTGCGTCTGCTGGCGCTGGTGCTGGTGATGTTTGGCTTCGGTTTTGCCCTGGTGCCGATCTACGACGTGATGTGCCAGGCCTTCGGCATCAACGGCAAGACCGCTGGGGCCTATGAGGCCGGGGAACAAGGCGTGGATGCATCGCGTCAGGTGCGCGTGCAGTTTCTCGCCACCAACGCCGCCGATATGGTCTGGGAGTTCCGCCCGCTGGCCGATGAAGTGGCGGTGCATCCGGGCGACAGCACGCAGATGGTGTTCGTCGCGCACAACCCTACGGACAGGCCGATGACCGCTCAGGCGATTCCCAGCGTCGCGCCCTCCAAGGCGGCGGCGTATTTCCACAAGACCGAGTGTTTCTGCTTTACCCAGCAGGTTCTGCAGCCCGGCGAACGTATCGAAATGCCGGTGCGTTTCATCGTCGATCGCGATCTACCGGCAGATGTACGCCACCTGACCCTGGCCTACACCCTGTTCGATATCACTGCGAGTAAACCGCCTGTAGCCCAGGTGGGCCAATAAGGAGAACAAAGATGGCAGCTCATGAGCAGTACTACGTTCCCGCCCAGAGCAAGTGGCCGATTATCGCCACCCTCGGCTTGCTGACCACGGTCGTCGGGCTCGGCACCTGGTTCAACGACCTCAAGGCCGAACGGGCCGACTCCAACGGCCCGCTGATCTTCTTCGTTGGAGGCCTGTTTCTCGCCTACATGCTGTTCGGCTGGTTCGGCACCGTGATCAAGGAAGGCCGTTCCGGCCTGTACAGCGCGCAGATGGACCTCTCGTTCCGCTGGGGCATGAGCTGGTTCATCTTCTCCGAGGTGATGTTCTTCGCCGCCTTCTTCGGTGCGCTGTTTTATGTGCGCACCTTCGCCGGGCCGTGGCTCGGCGGCGAGGGTGCCAAGGGCGTGGCGAACATGCTCTGGCCGAACTTCGAGTACGTCTGGCCGCTGCTGCAGAACCCCGATTCCGGATTGTTCCCGCCGCCCAGGGAGGTCATCGACCCCTGGCATCTGCCGCTGCTCAACACCGTGTTGCTGGTCAGCTCCAGCGTCACCCTGACCATCGCCCACCATGCCCTCAGGCAGGGCCGGCGCGGCCTGCTCAAGGCCTGGCTGGCGCTGACCATTGTTCTGGGGTTGAGCTTTCTCGGCCTGCAGGGGCTGGAGTATGTCGAGGCCTACCGCGAGCTGGGGCTGACCCTGGGCTCGGGCATCTACGGCTCGACCTTCTTTATGCTCACCGGTTTTCACGGCGCCCACGTCACCCTCGGCACGGTGATGCTGACGGTGATGCTGGTGCGCATTCTGCGCGGGCATTTCGATGCCGAGCAGCAGTTCGGCTTCGAGGCGGCCAGTTGGTACTGGCACTTTGTCGATGTGGTGTGGATCGCCCTATTCGTCTTCGTCTACGTGCTGTAACGCGTCGGCCGCGGCAGGCCAGGGGGCTGTCGCGATGTCTTTACCAGGGCGCGTGGGACACCAGTTGGCCGCTGTAGAAGCCCCAGGCCAACAGGGCCACGGTCAGCCCGCTGAGGGTCACGCGCAAGGTCAGGGCATTGCTTAGGCGGCGGCCCTCGTCCTTGATCAGAAACAACAGGCCGCTGAACAGACTGGCCACGGTGGCCAACAGCAAGATGACGATCGCCGTCTTGAGCATGGCGTGACTCCAGGGGAGGGCCGATGCACAGCAGTATAGCCAGCCGCTTTTGGCTGTTCGGGGGACGCCGATGAGAGCCTTCCGTCCTGGCCTGCTGCCCACCTTGCTGGTGCTGCTACTGCTGGCGTTGCTGCTGGCCCTGGGCGCTTGGCAATTGCAGCGCGCGGATGAAAAGAGCGCCTTGCTGGTCCGTCAGGAGGCCCGTCGGCAGGCGCCCGCCCAGCCGATTGGCGAGCTGGAACGCAGCGCCGATCCGGCCTTCCAGCGGGTTGTGCTGCGCGGCTACTTCGATGCCGAACACAGCCTGCTGCTGGATAACCGCAGCCGCGCGGGTCGGGTTGGGGTCGAGCTACTGCAGCCCTTTTACGACCAGCCCAGCGGTCTGTGGCTGCTGCTCAATCGCGGCTGGCTGCCGTGGCCGGATCGACGCACGCCGGTGGCCTTCAGCACCCCGACGGGCGCGTTGCAGTTGCAGGCCTGGATCTACGTGGCGCCGGGGCAAAGCTTCCAGTTGCAGGCCGATGCGCCGGGCAAGGCCTGGCCGCAACTGCTGACCCGCGTCGATGCGGGCGCCCTGTGGCGGCAATTGGGGCGTGCCGGTTGGCCCTATGAGTTGCGCCTGTTGCCGGGGCCGGCGGCCTATCAGGCGGACTGGGCAGTGCTGGCCATGGTCCCGGAGAAACACCTGGGCTACGCCGTGCAGTGGTTTGCCCTGGCAGTGGCGCTGGTCTGTTGGTTTATATATTTCGGCATGCGCAATGCCAGGGAGCCGTCCGATGCAGCCAGCCAGTCAGGCTAAAACCTCAGGGCGTCGTGGGCGTCTGCAATTGCTCGTGCTGCTGGCGATCAGCCTCGGGCCGATCCTGCTGGCGAGCGCCATGTACAAATGGCAATTCTGGGTGCCGGTCAGTCGCAACTATCACGGCGAGCTGATCGGCAATGGCCAGAGCCGCAGCGAGCTGGGGGTGGCTGCGGCGGAAACCCGCTGGCAACTGCTGGTCACGGCGCCGGTTCGTTGCCAGCGCGATTGTCAGCAACTGCTGTATCTGGCCCGGCAGATCCAGATTGGCCTCGGCCGTGAAGCGGCGCGCGCCAGCCATGCCCTGGCCAGTGCCGAGCCGCTGGCGCCAGGCCTGCACAGCCGGTTGCAGAAGGAGTATCCGCAACTCGTCCGCCTGGCCCTCGACCGCCAGCAGCATGACCGCCTGCGCCATGGCGATCCGGCGGCGCAGCTGTGGATCATCGACCCCCACGGCAACCTGGTGCTGCGCTATGACGTCAGCGCGGACGGCAAGCAGATCCTCAATGACCTGCGCCTGTTGTTGAAGCTGTCGAATATCGGCTAACCGCCGGTTAGGAGTGCCTATGGCCAAGCCTGGATATCGCCTTGCCCTGATGGCCTGCGCCCTGGCCCTGCTGGTGGTGCTGTTGGGCGCCTATACGCGCCTCACCCATGCCGGCCTGGGTTGCCCGGACTGGCCCGGTTGTTATGGCTTTATCGGCGTGCCGCAGAGCGCCGAGCAACTGGCCCAGGCTGCGCGGCATTACCCGCAGGCGCCGGTCGAGGCCGGCAAGGGCTGGAATGAAATGCTCCACCGCTACTTTGCCGGCAGCCTCGGCCTGCTGATTCTGGCCCTGGCGGTTCAGGCCCTGGGCTGTCGCCGCGAGCCGGGCCAACCGCTGAAGCTGCCGCTGCTGTTGCTGGGGCTGGTGATCCTGCAGGCGGCGTTCGGCATGTGGACGGTGACCCTCAAACTCTGGCCCCAGGTGGTCACCGCCCACCTGCTCGGCGGTTTGGCGACCTTGAGTTTGCTGCTGTTGCTGAGCCTGCGGCTGTCCGCGCGCTGGCCCGCGCTGCCGGGGGTGAACGGGCGTCTGCGGCGCCTGGCGGCGTTGGGCCTGCTGCTGGTGATCGGCCAGATTGCCCTCGGTGGCTGGGTCAGCAGCAACTACGCGGCGCTGGCCTGCCTCGACCTGCCGACCTGTCATGGCCAATGGTGGCCGGCGCTGGATTTTGCCAACGGCTTCCACCTGACTCAGCACATCGGCCCCAATTACCTCGGCGGCCAGCTCGACAGCGAGGCGCGCACCGCCATTCACCTGACTCACCGCCTCGGCGCTGTGCTGGTGAGCCTGGTGTTGCTGCTCTTGGCCTGGCAGCTCAAGCGCCATGCTCAGGCGCGCCTGGCCGCGCTGTTGCTGCTGGCGCTGGTCGCTCAGCTCAGCCTGGGTATCGGCAACGTGCTGTTGCACCTGCCACTGGCGCTGGCCGTCGGCCATAACCTCGGCGCTGCCGTGCTGCTGCTGAGCCTGGTGGTGATTAACTATCGCCTGCGTCGCCCGGCCCCTGGCAGCCAACTGACTGGCGATGCTGTTGCTCGGCACTTGTCGTCATCCCGGCGGATCGCCAGCCAGCTGGCGCCTACAGGTCAATAAAGAACAATAAGGAGAGATTGCCATGGCTACGCTACTCGGCACCCAGCAGGAGCACGCCAACTGGCGCGATTATCTGCAGCTAAGCAAACCGCGGGTGGTGCTGTTGATGCTGATCACCTCCCTGGTCGGCATGTTCCTCGCCACCCGCGCCGGTGTGGCCTGGCCGGTGCTGGTGTTCGGCAACCTGGGTATTGGCCTGTGTGCCGGCGCGGCGGCGGCGGTCAACCATGTGCTCGACCGGCACATCGATGCGCTGATGGCGCGTACCCACAAACGCCCGGTGACCGCCGGACGCATCTCGCCAGCGGCGGCGCTGGGTTTTGCCCTGCTCCTGGCGGTGGCCGGCATGGCCCTGCTGCTGACCTTCACCAACGAGCTGGCGGCCTGGCTGACCCTGGCCTCGCTGCTCGGCTATGCGCTGCTCTACACCGGCTTTCTCAAGCGCGCCACGCCGCAGAATATCGTCATCGGCGGCCTGGCCGGCGCCGCGCCGCCGTTGCTCGGCTGGGTCGCGGTCACCGGCCAGGTCAGCGCCGAACCGTTGCTGCTGGTGCTGATCATCTTCGCCTGGACGCCGCCGCATTTCTGGGCCCTGGCCATTCACCGCAAGGCCGAATACGCCAAGGCCGACATCCCCATGCTGCCGGTGACCCATGGCGAGCATTACACCAAGGTGCATATCCTGCTCTACACCTGCATGATGTTCGCCGTTACCCTGCTGCCCTACGCCATCCATATGAGTGGCCTGCTCTACCTGGGCTGCGCCGTCGCCCTGGGCGCGCGCTTTTTGCGCTGGGCCTGGGTGCTGTACCGCGACAGCCAGCCGCACGCGGCGATCAACACCTTCAAGTACAGTATCTGGTACCTGTTTTTGCTGTTTATCGCCCTTCTCGTCGATCACTATTTGTTACTGAGCCTATGACCCGCATCCAGAAAACCGTATTTGTGCTTGTCGCCATCATTGCCCTGGTCCTCGGCCTGACCGTCAACAAGGTGTTCAATAGCTCGACCCATGGCGACCCGGCGGCCCTCCTCGATGCCGGCATTGTCCTGTTGCCGCAAAGCCGCAGCCTGCCAGCCTTGAGCCTGACCAATCAGGATGGCCAGGCGGTGGCGGTGGATCAACTCAAGGGCAAGTGGAGCCTGCTGTTTTTCGGCTACACCTTCTGCCCGGACATCTGTCCGACCACCCTCGCCCAACTGCGCGAGCTTAGCGGCCAGTTGCCGGAGGCCGCGCGCAACAACCTGCAGGTGATCCTGGTCAGCGTCGATCCCAATCGCGATACCCCGGCGCAACTGAAGACCTATCTGGATTACTACGACGCCGGCTTCCAGGGCCTGACCGGCGAGCAGGCCAGCCTGCAGAAGCTGGCCAACGGGGTGAGCATTCCGTTTATTCCAGCCGATACCAGCAAGGCCAACTACACCGTCGACCACAGCGGCAACCTGGTCATCGTCGGCCCCGATGGCCGCCAGCGCGGCTTTATCCGCGCGCCGCTGAACAATCAAAAGCTCAAGCTGCAGCTGCCGGCCTTGCTGGTCCCCGACGCGTAGCCCAATGCCCTCCGGGTAGCTCGGAGGATTGGCCCCGGATGTTATCCGGGCTACTGGTTGCCTAAACGCCGACGGTAGGATGGCGTGGAGCGTAGCGATACCCATCATGGCGTTGCTCGCGGCGGATATTCGCTGGGTATCGCCAGCTCAACCCATCCTACAAAATCGCCCTGCAGCCGCTAATGGGGGCATCGCCAAACAAAAAAGCCCGCTCAACTGAGCGGGCTTTTGCGTAGCGCTTTGGCCTGTTTACGATCTCGCGAGCTAGAGTCAGACAAGGCAGAACTGGCCTCGGGCGCGGAGTTTACGAGTTGTAAATGAGCACCCGAGGCCAGTTCTAACGCTGTATGGCCGACGCGCAGCAGATCGTCGACGTTCGCTTAGAACGCCGGCACCACGGCGCCTTGGTACTTGTCGTTGATAAAGGCTTTGACCTCGGCACTGTTCAGCGCCTTGGCCAGTTTTTGCAGGCCGGCGGCGTCCTTGTGCTGGCTGTTGACCACCAGGATGTTGACGTACGGCGAGTCGCTGCCTTCGATCACCAGGGCGTCCTTGCTCGGGTTGAGGCCGGCTTCCAGGGCGTAGTTGGTGTTGATCAGCGCCAGATCGACCTGGTTCAGCACGCGCGGCAGGGTGGCCGCTTCCAGTTCACGCACCTTGATCGCCTTGGGGTTGCTGGCGATGTCTTTGCCGGTGGCGGTGATGCCGGCATCGTCCTTGAGGCCGATCACCCCGGCTTTTTGCAGCAGTAGCAAGGCGCGGCCGCCGTTGGTGGCGTCGTTGGGGATCACCACGTTGGCGCCTTGCGGCAGCTCGGCGAGGCTCTTGATCTTGCTCGAATAGGCGCCGAAGGGCTCCACGTGTACCCCGGCGATGCTCACCAGTTGGGTGCCGCGGCTGCTGTTGAATTCATCCAGGTAGGGCTGGTGCTGGAAGAAGTTGGCGTCCAGGCGGTCTTCGGCGACCTGCACGTTGGGCTGCACATAGTCGGTGAAGACCTTGATCTGCAGCTCTACCCCTTGCTTGGCCAGGGCCGGTTTGACGAACTCGAGAATCTCCGCGTGGGGCACAGCGGTGGCCGCCACACGGATGGTTTCGGCCTGGGCGGCAGCGCTGGTCAGGGCGGCCGCAGCGGCCAGGGCAGTCAGGAGTTTTTTCATGGTGCAGTTCCTTGTGGGAGAGAGGTTAAGTGCGGTGGGTAACCACGCTGTCACGGCGTAGGAGCCAGCGTGCTGGCGATCTGTTCTCGGGCGGATCGCCAGCACGCTGGCTCCTACAAAAAGCCTGTTTATTTCCTGGAGAAATACACCACCAGCCGGTCGCCGGTCGATTGCAGAATTTGCACGAGGATCAACAGTAAAATCACCGTGACGGCCATTACGTCGGGCTGGTAGCGCTGGTAGCCGTAGCGCACGGCCAGGTCGCCGAGGCCGCCGCCGCCGATCAGGCCGCTCATGGCGGTGTAGGACACCAGGGTGATGGCCGTCACCGTGACCGCCGCCCAGATGCCCGGCAGCGCTTCCGGCAACAGGGCGCGGAAGATGATCTGCAGGGTGCTGGCGCCCATCGCCTGGGTGGCCTCGATGATGCCGCGATCGACCTCGCGCAAGGCGGTTTCCACCAGGCGGGCGAAGAACGGCGTGGCACCCACCACCAGCGGCGGAATGGCCCCGGCCACGCCCAGGGAGGTGCCGGTGATCAGCACGGTGAGCGGGATCATCAGGATCAGCAGGATCACGAACGGCACCGAGCGCAGCACGTTGACCAGCAGCGACAGCAGGGCGTACAGGGCCTTTTGCTCGAACAACTGGCGCGGCCCGCAGAGAAACAGCAGCACACCCAGCGGCAGGCCGAGTAGCACGGTGAACAGTAGCGAGCCGCCGAGCATGTTCAGGGTATCGAGGCTGGCGTAGCCGATTTCCGTCCAGTCGACGTTGGGCAGCCAGCGGGTCAGTAAGGCGTCCATCAGCGCAGCACCTCCAGGTGCACGTCGGCGGCCTGGAAGCGCGCCAGGGCAGCATCCAGATCACCGCCGGTGAGGGCCAGGGTTAGCTGGCCGTAGGGGGTGTCCTTGATGCGGTCGATACGCCCGGCCAGGATGCTGTAATCCACCCCGGTTTCCCGCGCCACGCTACCCAGCAACGGTGCATAGGTGGCCTCGCCCTGGAAGGTCAGGCGCAGGATGCGGCCCTGCACATGGGCGAAATCGTCATGCTGCTCGTTTTCGTCGACCTGCTCGGCCTCCTGGACGAAGCGCTTGGTGGTGGCATGTTGCGGGTGCAGAAAGACCTGGGCCACCGGGCCCAGCTCGACAATGCTGCCGGCATCCATCACCGCCACGCGGTCGCAAACCCGGCGGATCACGTCCATCTCGTGGGTGATCAGCACGATGGTCAGGCCCAGCTCGCGGTTGATCTCGGCCAGCAACTGCAGCACCGAGGCGGTGGTCTGCGGGTCGAGGGCGCTGGTGGCCTCGTCGCACAGCAGGATCTTCG
>DAITLT010000066.1:0-13157 GCA_036835505.1 Pseudomonas sp. | reverse complement strand
ATCGCCTCGCCGAGGATGGCGTTGATCAGGCGGATGATCGGCGCGTCGTCTTCCTGCTCCAGCAGGTCGGCAGTTTCCTGCACCTGTTCGGCCAGGCTGGCCAGGTCCAGGTCCGCGCCCAGGCCCTCGACCATCTGCATGGCGGCGGACGAGTCGTGCTGGTAGGCGTCGCTCAGGGCCTGTTCGAAGGCCGGCGCATCCAGCCAGTCGCAGGCCAGACCGCTGCCGACAAAGCGCTGTGCCTCGTGCAGGGCATTCAGGCTGGCACCGCGGCGCGCCTGCAGGCGCAGGCCGTCGAACAGCACGCCATGGCGCTTGGCAAAGGTGAACGGCAGGCGCCGCGGCGACGGCTGAGCTGGGTCGTGCATATTGTTGTAGTGCCCCGGACAAAACGAATGGCAGACGGCCGCGCCTCTGTGGGCGCAGCACGCTATAAACCGCAGTTCGGCACGGCGGTCAATCGCTTTGGCAAAAAGCTCGTTAAACCTTGATGACCCGCACGATGCCTAAGTCGACTTGCAACCTTGAACTGGGCCAGAGCTTGCGCCCGGGACCAGTTGCCTGTTCCAGTTCATCCACGCATGGAGAAAAAATGGAATTAGCGATAAAATTGCTGATGTCATTTATTCAGAGTCACGTAATTTGCACTTTCCATAGAGGTTGTATAGTGCAGGCAACTGTTAGTGCCCGTCACACTTACAGTGACGTCGGAAACTTTTGCAGACAACGCGAGACTTAATATTGCCTGCCCGCCAGTTGTTTTCGTATCAAACGACATCCTAGATGAGGCCCCGGCAGGAACACAGGCCGCCGGCGTGGTTAATGCTTTATCGAAATACATCATACCAAGCCCTGACGCATCTACTCGTATAGCAGTTATTTTAGCTGTTGCGACTGAGCCTGCAGAAGCTACTGCACTCCAAGCGCACAGGATCAAAACAGAGAACGCACGTACTACTTTCATATTAAATCTCTCCTTATTTATATTTATGAATCAGCATCAATACAAGGGGGCGGTAATAGTCATAGCTGCAGCAGCGATAATCGCCGGACAACTCGACCATCTGCGCACGCACCGAACTCAACTCGATATAGCGACTACAAACCAACAGGTAGCGCGGCGAATCAATCAATGCAGACTTGAAGCGGCCTTCCCAAAAGGTGCCGCTACGTCGACAACCGGCATTGACGAATGCGCACATAACTTCTACCCACCGACTGCATTAAGCGCAAGGGCCCTTCTGCACTGCTGGGCGTCAGCAGCACATGCACATGATTGGTCATCAGTACATACGCGTGTATCTGGCAGCCGGTCTTTTGCGCCGCGCGGCCCAGCACCTCTAAATAAAACAGGTAATCCTCCTCGGCAAAAAACACCGGCTGACGATTATTACCCCGCTGCACAATATGCAGCGCCTGCCCTGGCACGACAATCCGTTGCACTCTCGCCATTAAGCAACTCCTTTGCTGTTAGCGGGTTAACTCAGTGGATCAACGACTCTGACCCCTTGATCCTGACCCTTGATCCTTTATTGCCAAACTATAGTCCCCTCACTTGTGTTAAATGCCATCGCCTCGGGCCCATTGTAATCATCATCTGACAACCAAACTTGAATTGACCCGCCACCCAAAAAATTGATCTCCACAGCGACTTCATCGCATCTAATTGAGCAAACCTCGCAACCAGAAAGCTCAGCAAAATCATCAATATTAAATTCTTTTAACGTGAATTTATTGAATATATTTAAATTCGACCCATTTTCAAAACGTAGATGAAGGTAGTCGCAGACCACTTCCGCGTATAAGAGCCTGAGACCAATCAAAGCATCAAATAAATTCTTCATTCTTGATTACCTACTCAATCTTAAAATGACTTTCACTGTTCGGTAGCCCTCGACCCGTATATGGGTCAACACCTTGGTTACCTCGCCCAAGGCTATTTTCATATTTAATATACCCTTGCGGATATCCGGGACTCCTCCCTCTCGGCGGAGTGGGATACATGAGTCGCATCTGTTCAATTTGACCGTTCATGCCGCCATATCCCCCTCTATAGATGATACCCGTAACTTCCCCTGCGTTATTGAGTGAAGGTTCTGCAGCCGTCGCACCTCTCGGTGTTGGAAATGTGCCTCCATTGGGAGCGATCACGAAATCAGGAGCCCTGCCACCCGGTCTTTGCTCTTGGATTCTAGTAAGATGATCTTGTAGCCGCTGAACATCTTGAGTTCGAGTCTGATAATTCAACGGTGCAATTGATGCCTCTCTGAAGCTAGGGTCAATTTGTTGAATCTCTCTAGTCAGCTCCCGTATTCTAAAGTTAGCAGTACCTGATAAATTACTGCCGACATTCGAGCCAGCACCTCGACCACCTCTACCACCCCCACCAGCAAGCATCTCGCCAGAAACAACCGACGTAGCCGCAAAAGGTGAGGCGACCGGGGACGGTTTTACAGTCGAAACAACAGGTAATTTATTAAGCAAAGTACTAGTAAAATTAGTTCGCGCAGGCGTAACCGTTACCGGATTAAAAAACGTTTTTATTGGGTTAATAAAGAAGTTGGTTAGCCCACTTAATGCCCCGCTCATATTCCATGTGAACGGATTCCACCACGCATACCCACTCGGATCAGTCCCACTAAACGGCGAGTTAAACCCATAGGCATAGCGGTTAAACATCTGCGCATTGGTGGCGTCCTGATAGACGATATCGGCACTCAAGAACCGGCCCAGGCTTGGGTCGTAGACTCGGCCGTTCATGTGGATCAGGTTGCTTTCTTCCAGGTGCTCGTGGCCGGTGAAGCCGCGGCGGCTTTCCTGCATGGGTGCGGCGTTGTTCGACCAGTCGGCGCCGCGGCGGCCGCCGAAGGGGGCGTAGGCCAGGCGTTCGAGCACTTGGCCTTGGGCGTTGAGGACTACGTCCACCGAGCCCAGTTGGTCGTTGAGCTTGTACTTGAGGCTGCTGGTGCCGCTGCTCAGGTTCTTCTGGTGTTGCAGGTAGCCGCTGGCGTAGGTGTTTTGCAGCACCTGACCGTTGGCATGCACCTCTTCAAATTGCCCCTCGTCCAGGTAGTAGGTGCTGCGCTCGGGGGTGCTTTGGTAGAAGCGCTTGTGGTCCGGGTCGTAGCGGAACTCGCTGGCCTGGCCGTTGCTGGTAATCACCAGCGGTTTGTTGTCGACGCTGTAGCTGATGCGCCGGTTCGGCCCGGCGATCTGGTTGCCACGGGCGTCGTAGCAATAGGCGCCCTGGCTGCTTTGCAAGGCCGCGTGCGGGCCGGGCTGGGCCACCGCGCCGAGGGCGGTGCAGCTGGCTTGGGCGCTGGCGTCGTACTGGGCGTAATTGACCGTGCCGATGTGCGGCGTGCGCAGCAGGTTGCCTAGGGCGTCGTAGCCGTAGCTATCGACCTGGCTGCTGCTGCCCAATTGCCGCTGACTGGCGCTCAGGCGCTGCAGGGCGTCGTAGTCGAAGTGCTCGCTATAGCCGCCGCGCTGGTCTTCACGGCTGGTGAGCAAACCGATGGGGTCGTAGTTGTAGCGCAGTTGCTGCAACACCCCGGCGCCATTGCTGCTGTCGAGTTCCTTGAGTCCGCCGCTGGCGTCGTCGTAGCGGTAGTCGCTGACCACGCCATTGCCATAACTCACCCGAGTGTTCTGCCCACGGGCGTTCTGCGTCTCGATGCTGCGGTAGGCCTGGCTGCCATCCAGGCTGCTTTCGCCGATCAGGTAGCCCTGGGCGTTGTAGCGCTGCAGCAGGCCAAAGCCGGATGCCCAGGTGGTTTTCAAGGGGCGGCTGAAGGCATCGTAGGAATAACTGGTGGTGTAGTTTTTAGTCACCCCCGCGATTTTGATGTCGGTGCCGCGTGCCTGCAGCCGGCCTAGGCTGTCGTACACATAGCCTTGCACGAAGCTGCCGTCGGCCTTGAACAGCCCAGTCAGTTTGCCGATGGCCTTGGTGCCGGAATCATAGGTCCAGGTGGCGGCATCGACTTGCGTGCTGCCTTGGAAATCCTGGCGGGCGCTCAGGCGTCCCAGGGCATCGTAGCTCTGCAGGGTGCGCACCCCTGGCGCTAGGACCTCGCGCACTCGGCCCAGGGCGTCGTAGCTATAGCTCATCAGGCCCGAGTTGGGGTCGTGCTGGGTGATGCGGTTGCCGGCCAGGTCGTAGGTCATGGCGATGGCGGTGCGCGGGTCGTTATTGACCTGGGTGCGCAGCAGGTTACCGGCACCGTCGTATTGGTAGCCGATGCTGACCGCCTGCGGGCTATTGGCGGCATTGGTGCTGAGCACCAGACGGCCGGCGGCATCATGCTCACGCACTTCGAGCTGGGTCTGGCTCTGGCCTTCACGCGTAAAGGTGCGCGCCTTGCTCAGCCGATTACCGCCACCGCTGCGGGCCGTGTAGGTGCTGGTAATCAAGGCACCACTGGGGGCCTGCACTTCGAGCACACGATCCAGATCGTCGTAGGTAAACAGGCTGGCCAATGCAGCAGAGCCGGCGCTGTAAGGCTGGGTCTCACGGGTCAGACGACCGAAGGCGTCATATTGGCGATCGACATAAATATCTGTGCCCGCAAAGCCCTGCTTGGCCTCGCGCAGCTTGCGGCCGAGGCTGTCGTAGTGCACATGCTGCGCGGGCGCGCCTTGGGTCTGGGTGCTGACACTGAAGCGCTCATTGAGCAGGCAGACCGAAGCGCAGCTCTTGTACTGGCTGACTTGCTGGCTGCCGTCGGGATTGCGCTTAGTCAGCAGCCGAGCAAAACCGTCGTAGCTAGCAGTGGTGGTCAGCCCGTTGGCATCGGTGCTGCTCAGCACTTGGCCACTACCGGCGTCATAACTGCGCAGGGCGACATGCCCCAGGGCATTGATCAAGCGCCGAGGGAAGCGCTGCTCCTGATAATCCTCGAGGCGTTGCGTTTGGCTGCCGGCATTGCCGGTGCTGGTGGTTACGCTGCTCGGATTACCCTGAGCATCGTAGCTGTAGGCGATGTTCTGCTGCAGCCCAGGGTTGCCGGCGAAGCGCACCTCGCTGGCCACCGCCAAGGTGCCGGTTTGCGGCGTGCGCTGGGTGACCACGGTTTGCGCCGCCGCACCGGCCGCCGCCAGGGTACGGGTCTCGCTGGTGACAAAGCCCAACAGCCAAGAGGTCAACTGGTGCTGATATTGCCGCGTGATCGTGCTGCGCTCGACCCAGCTACCGCCGAGGCTGGGCCGGGTTTCGCTGCTTTGGGTTTTGACGCTACCGGTCTCGGCATCGTAATCGAAGCTTTCGACTACTGCTTTTACTGCGCTGCCATCTAACTCGAACTGTTCGCTGGTGCTGCTTTTCGGTGCAACGAACTGCACCTTGCCGGCAGTCTGGGCAACGCTTAGGTAATCCAGGGTGCGCCGCGACAACAGCTTGCCTTTGACTTCGAGACGCTCTTCAGTCAAAGCGCCTACCAAAGGGAACTGCTGCTTGTACTTGCGCGTCAATACCCGCTGACGCGCCGGCTCTTTGGTAATTTGCGTGGCGAAACCGAGGAAGCCACGCCCCAACACGTTCACCTTGGCATCGCGGTACTCGTAACGGTTTTCAGTGAGGCCACCCAAGCCATCGCTGCGTTTCAGGCTGCTAACCAGATCGCGCGGGCCGCGCCAGTTCATCTCCGGGAAGGCCACGGCAGCGCCACCTTGATACAGCGTCGGATCGGTGATCGAGCCATAGCTTACTTGGGTCTGATTACCGAGGTTGTCGGTAATGCTGCTGAGTAGCTCCGGACGCTTACGCAGTTGCGTGTAGGCGTGCCAGATGTATCCACTCTTATCGGCCTTCTGATCGACCAATAACAGGTCATCCTGACCATCACCGTTGAAATCGCCGACCAGGCTATGTTCGGGGCGAGTGAGGGGGCCGGGGGGTATATAGCGGCATTCAGCGTCAATTCGGCTCAATAAAAATACTACCTGAGCTTGCTGCTGCTGATTGACCGACGACAGCTGTCCAACTATGCCCGGCCTTGACGTAGGGTAACTCGAGCAGCTAACCCCACTCGGTGATATTCCAGAAATGCCTTTGTACTCTTGAGTGACAACGAGCGGGATATTGAGAGCAATCTTCTCGAATGTTTGACCCAGCGAACGCAGCAAGACGTATTTTTGCGTCGAGCCATCGATATACAACAGGTCCTGACGGCCATCGCCGTCATAATCCATGGGCCTGGGGATGTAGTCTTCGTTACTGATACGCAATAAATCATCGGCGAAAATGCTGGCCGGCAAGCCTAAGTCGGTTCGTACGAAATTAGCCTGGCTGGCGCCGCTGCCTTTATTGAAGTAGGCATACACCTTGCCATCTGCAGCCGGTGCGACGAAGTCTGGGTAGCCATCGCCATTCATATCCAGCACGACTGACTTGCTAACGGGAATATTCAGATCTTGTTTGACCGCAGAGCTCAAATTGCCACTACGCGGAATATTGATGACTGCGTAGTACTGGCTATCGTTCTTGACTTGGGTGGTCAGCAGCTGCCAAGTACCATTGGCCAGCAGATTGAAGGGCGACAGCCATGGCACATCGTTACGACCAACAACAACGCCCGACATACGCGTAGTGTCTTGAAATTTTGCCGGTAAGTCGGGACGATTCTGGAATAACCGCCACTGTTTATTAACCGGCAGTACCAAGTCCGCTCGACCATCGTGAGAGAAGTCCAGCACCACAGGCTTGGCCGCCGACAATCGCGGCCCTTGGATACCCAAGATGCCATTGAATGAAGCGCCAGCCCCGAAGAGATCATCACCGGAGCCTTCCCAGGCGACTATCTCTGTATTGCCTCCCGCCAAGTCCAGCAGATGCCAACTGAATTTGGATCGATTATTTGGCAGACCATCTGCTTGCAACACCAGAATTTCCGAACGGCCATCTACATTGACGTCCACTGCGGCTACCGAGAGAAAGAGCCGTTCACCCTGCACCCCGCTACCAGTCAGCACTCTGCTGCTCACACCCAGACCATCCTTGCCGCCCAAAGCAATATTCAGCGTCTCACTATCCGCACTGAGCAGGTCATTAATGCCATCGCCGTTCCAGTCGAGCGATAGTTCATCACCAAGCCAGAGGCTCTCGAACGACTTTACCGCCGGCCACTTGCCTTGATCCTGCATACCGCTAGGTTCAGCAGCATAGCTAAAAGTGTTCGCCTCCAAGCATTGTTTGGTTTGGCTCGCAGGCATTGCGCAGCGCTGTAAAAAACTAATTCGCGGCGCGGCGATATTGGATATCTGGTACCCCAGCACATAATCCTGCTGCGCGCCGCCGCCCGGCGCACTGACGGTGATCTTTTGCAGAAGCTGCTCCAGCCGCAGCTCGCCGCCGAGGGCATAGCTGGATTTACTTGGTGAGCGGTCGCGATAGACGAAGTCGATCTGCGCCCCGGCATAGCTGATGCGCGCAGGCAGCAGGGTGCCCGCCGAAGCTTTGTAGGTGAAATCCACCTTGTTGTTGAAAGCATCGCGCAGGCTGTTCAACTGCCATGCCTGAGCCTTACCGCTACCGACGGGTACCACTCGGCTGGCCAGGGTTTCTCCCAACACCTGAGTGGTGCCGTCCTTCAGTTGCGCCTCGAAATAGATGTCACTGCCGCTGCCCTTGATCGTGACTCGGGCAAAACTCTGCTGCTCGGTGTGATAAACACTGCCAGGTTGCAGCTGAGTACCGCTGACCAACTGCAGGCGCTGGCCGTCCAGGCACAACTGATCAGCATTGCTGCCATCTGGTACGCCGCTGAAACCATCTTGAGCAACACTGGCAGCGCATCGGGTAACGGCGCTGATGCCCCCCAGACTCCAGTTCGCACCGAGGTAACCGTCGGCCTGATTATTCGCGTATTGAATTGAAAGGTTCGGTTTCAGCCCATTGACGCCCGCCGGCAGCGTGAGTGGATAGCTATAGGTCAAAGAACCATCGAGAGAAACCTCGGCAGCACCTTCGGCAATCCCGCTTGCGTTGGCGATGAGCGGTTGATCCGAGACTACCGTTCCGACAGCTTGCGCTTGAGCGGCAGAGAACCCTGAAACGCCAGCGAGTAGTACCTGATTGCTAACGCCAGCCTTGGTCATTAGCAAGTCGGCCTTGCCATTACCGTTCACATCCTTCCACTGCAGCTGGAAACCACCGACTGTCGATAGTTCAATGCCCAGCTGCAAGGAGTTGAGTATTTGCGCCAACTGCGGCGTGCCGGCCGCATTCTGGGTTAGCAGCAGGCCATCTTGCCCAGAAACACCAGGACGCAAGAGCAGATCAGACAAGCCATCGCCGTTGTAGTCGCCCACCAAAGTGGAGTATGCCGCTGGCGTCCAGGCGACTTGCGCAACACGTGCCATGTCCAACGGGCGAAGCACTGTGTACTTACCCCCCGCAGCACTTTGCAGCACAAAGCTGTGCTGAGTACGGGGAATCACCTGCACGCCCAGACCGTTTAGCGAAAGGACCAACGGCTGAGGTCGAGCAGCCAGGTAGTAATCGGTAATGCCGTCGCTGTTGTAATCACCCTGCAAGACTGCATGGCTGCCAGCATGCCATTCAATCGCCTGCGCAGATGCCGCATAGGCTCCACAAAATATGAGCGCAGCAAAGATCTTGAGAGAAAGCGTGGGCATGCCGCAACATCCTTGTTTTGCGTTATGTAATTCAATAGAGCGTGCGCCAAGACGCTGTGCAGGCTATCGCCGCTCACGACCTGTTCTGCAGCGGACGCGAAAGCTAGCATTGAGTAACGCCAAGATTCATCCCGAACTTTGGTATGGGAAAAGCACGCGCCACACCACCGCGCCAGTTGACCACCGCGGGCCCTAAAACGCCCTCATAGGCGACTGAGTTAGGCTGAAATACGGTTCCGAACTCACAACCCGAACACGCAATAGACCGGGCTTAATGGCTGTGGCTGCGCCCAACATGGGAATCGTCATCCGCCAGCACACCGACGCCGCCACTGACCTGCAATTGCTGCAGGATCGGGCAGTGCTCGACCTCCTGGGCCGCCGCGCAGCGTTGGCGCAACTCCAGCAACTGCTGCTCAAGGGCCAGCAGACTGGCGACCCGCGCCTGTACGTGCTGGATGTGCGCGTCGATCAGTTGGTTGACGCTGGCGCAGTCCTCCTGCGGGTGGTCACGCAGGTTGAGCAGGCCGCGGATCTCGTTGAGGGTCATGTCCAGGCTGCGGCAATTGCGGATAAAGGTCAGGCGCTCGCTATGCTCTGGGCTGTACAGGCGGTAATTGCCATCACTGCGGGCCGGCGGCGGCAGTAGGCCCTCGCGCTCGTAATAGCGGATGGTCTGCACCGGGCAGTCGGCCAAGGTGGCCAGTTCACCGATCTTCATGATTGCCTCCAACAGGGCGCTTGACCCTATAGTGGCTGCAGGGTGTTGACTGTGCAACACGGCTTACCGAGGAGCATCCCATGAGTCACTGTTGCGATCATCAGCACCCCAACCCGGCCACTGCGGCGCCCAGCAACGAGAGCAACGCCAGCCAGCCGCGGCCGGCCGGCGCGCGCCTGAGCCGTTTTCGCATTGAGCAGATGGATTGCCCCACCGAGCAGGGCCTGATCGAGACGCGCCTGGGTAAACTGGCCGGCGTGCATGAACTGGAGTTCAACCTGTTGAATCGGGTGCTCGGGGTCTGGCATGCACTGCCTGACGAGCAGGCAATCATTGCCGCGATCAACGAGCTGGGCTTTAGTGCCCAGCCCGTCGCCGCCGCACAGCCACCCGCCAGCACCCCAGCCAGCAAACCCTGGTGGCCGTTGGCCCTGGCCGGGGTGGCGGCGCTGGCTGCGGAGCTGCTGCACTTCAGCGCGCTGGCGCCCGAATGGGCCGTGGCCGGCGTGGCCCTGCTGGCGATTCTGCTTTCTGGTCTGAGCACCTATAAGAAAGGCTGGGTGGCGCTGAAAAACCGCAACCTGAATATCAATGCGCTGATGAGCATTGCCGTCACCGGCGCCGTGCTGATCGGCCAGTGGCCGGAAGCGGCGATGGTGATGGTGCTGTTCGCCCTCGCCGAGTTGATTGAGGCCAAGTCCCTGGGCCGCGCCCGCCAGGCGATTCACGGCCTGCTGGCGCTGACCCCGGAGCAGGCCACGGTGCAACAGGCCGACGGTAGCTGGCAGAGCGTGCCGACCAGCCAGGTGGCGATTGGCGCCCAGGTGCGCGTGCGACCCGGCGAGCGCATCGGCCTGGATGGCGTGGTCAGCGCCGGGCAGTCCACGGTCAATCAGGCGCCGATTACCGGCGAGAGCCTGCCGGTGGACAAGGCCGCTGGCGACCCGCTGTTTGCCGGCACCATCAACCAGGCTGGCGAGCTGCACTATCAGGTCAGCGCGGCGGCGGACAACAGCACCCTGGCGCGCATCATCCATGCGGTGGAGCAGGCCCAGGGCACGCGGGCGCCGACCCAGCGCTTCGTCGACCAGTTCTCGCGCATCTATACCCCGACGGTGTTTGCCCTGGCCGTGGCGGTGGCGCTGCTGCCGCCCCTGTTGCTCGGCGGCGCCTGGCTGGAGTGGGCCTACCGCGCCCTGGTGCTGCTGGTGATCGCCTGCCCCTGTGCGCTGGTGATCTCCACCCCGGTGACCATCGTCAGCGGCCTGGCCGCAGCGGCCCGGCGTGGCATCCTGATCAAGGGCGGGGTGTACCTGGAGCTCGGCCATCAGCTGCGCGCCCTGGCCCTGGACAAGACCGGCACCCTGACCCACGGCCGGCCGGTGCAAACCGACTACCTGGCGCTGCACCGCGATGCCTGTGACCCGGCGCAACTGGCGGCCAGCCTGGCCCAGCGCTCCGACCATCCGGTGTCCCAGGCCATCGCCCGCCATGCCGAGCAGCAAGGCCTGAGCCTGCTGGCGCTGGACAACTTCAGCGCCTTGCCCGGCCGTGGCGTGAGCGGCCGGTTCGACGGCCAGTTGTACCAGCTCGGCAACCATCGCCTGGTGGAAGAACTGGGGCTGTGCAGCCCGGCCCTGGAAGCCCTGCTTGAGCCCCTGGAACGCCAGGGCAAAAGCGTGGTGCTGCTGTGCGCGCCGAGCCAGGTGCTGGCCCTGTTTGCCGTGGCCGACACGCTCAAGGCCTCCAGCCAGGCCGCCATCGCCGAGCTGCAGCAACTCGGGATCAAGACCTGCATGCTGACCGGCGATAATGCCCACACCGCTGCGGCCATCGCCCTGCAAGCCGGCATCGACGAGGCGCACGGCAACCTGCTGCCGGAACACAAGCGGGCGGCCATCCACACCTTGCAAGGCAACGGCCAGATCGTCGGCATGGTCGGCGACGGCATCAACGATGCGCCAGCCCTGGCCCAGGCCAACATTGGCTTCGCCATGGGCGCGGCCGGCAGCGACAGCGCCATCGAGACCGCCGACGTGGCGCTGATGGACGACGATCTGCGCAAGATCCCAGCCTTTATCCGCCTGTCGCGGCGCACCGCCGCCATCCTCAAGCAGAACATCGCCCTGGCATTGGGGGTCAAGGCGCTGTTCCTGCTGATCACCCTCACCGGCCACGCGACTTTATGGATGGCGGTGTTCGCCGACATGGGCGTTAGCCTGCTGGTGGTCGCCAACGGCCTGCGTCTGCTGCGTCAGGGGTGAGCGCGCGCAGGTGATTAGGTCGGCGGCAAACGGGTGTGTAGCGGCGGATTGGCGTCGCTACATAAATCTATAATTAATCACTAATACACAGGATAAAATTCATTAATAAAAGATAATGTAGAGGCCTAATAATCAGGCCTCCAGGCATGCCGGAGGGCCCTATTTTCAACCGATGAACGGTTATTCATGACCATCATCAAGGCGTGCGACCAAGACCTCGAAAAAATCCCGCAAAGCCAGGCCGCATAAGGCCTGCGCGCCAATGGGTGACCGACTGGTCAGTTCCTGGCGTGTAGTTGCTCTGCCAACTCACTAGCAGAATCTCTTGATGCCCTTCCCGTTCGCCGGCAGAATGCCGCCCCCGCCGGCCTGCAGCCCTATGCCGAGGGAGTTTTGTGCTGATCAGCCACCCCAGTTTGCCAGCGTAGTGAACTGGTTTTCCTAACGATCACACGCAGGAGATATGCAGTGCACATCGGTGTTCCTCTCGAAACCCATGCCGGCGAAACGCGGGTTGCCGCGACCCCGGAAACCATCAAGAAGCTGATTGCCCACGGCCATCAGGTGACGGTGCAAGCCGGTGCTGGCGCCCAGGCCAGCCTGCCGGACCACGTCTATGAAGTGGTCGGTGCCAGCATCGGCGATGCCGCCACCGCGCTCGGTGCCGACCTGGTGCTCAAGGTGCTGGCGCCCACTGATGCCGAACTGGCGCTGATGAAGTCCGGCGCGGTGCTGGTTGGCATGCTCAACCCGTTCTGCAACGAGACCATCGCGCGCATGGCCGCCCGCGGGATTACCGCCTTCGCCCTCGAAGCCGCGCCGCGCACCTCGCGCGCCCAGAGCCTCGATGTGCTGAGCTCGCAGGCCAACATCGCCGGTTACAAGGCCGTGTTGCTGGGTGCCCACCACTATCCGCGCTTTATGCCGATGCTGATGACCGCCGCCGGCACCGTGAAGGCCGCGCGCATCCTCATCCTCGGTGCCGGTGTGGCCGGCCTGCAGGCCATCGCCACGGCCAAGCGCCTGGGTGCGGTGATCGAGGCCTCGGATGTGCGTCCGGCGGTGAAAGAGCAGATCGAATCCCTCGGCGCCAAGTTCGTCGATGTGCCGTTCGAGACCGATGAAGAGCGCGAGTGCGCCCAGGGTGTCGGCGGTTACGCGCGGCCGATGCCAACGTCGTGGATGCAGCGCCAGGCTGGCGCCGTACACGAACGCGCCAAGCAGGCCGACATCGTCATCACCACCGCGCTGATTCCGGGCCGCAAGGCACCGACTCTGCTGCACGCGGCCACGGTTGAAGAGATGAAGCCAGGCTCGGTGATCATCGATCTCGCGGCTGCTCAGGGTGGCAACTGCCCGCTGACCGAGGCCGATCAGGTGGTGGTCAAGCACGGCGTGACCATCGTCGGTCACACCAACCTGGCGGCCCTGGTGCCGGCCGACGCGTCGGCGTTGTACGCACGCAATCTGCTGGACTTCCTCAAGCTGGTTATCGACGGCGAAGGCAAGTTCCACCTCAACCTTGAAGACGACAT
>DAITLT010000065.1:0-13183 GCA_036835505.1 Pseudomonas sp. | reverse complement strand
ACCGGGCCGGCGTTGAGCTTGGGGCCGTGGTTGCTGTCGTGTTTGTCGGCGTAGTTGGGGTGGACGGCGTGGGCGTTGTCGGCGGACACCAGCAAGGAACGCTGGATGACCCGAGCAAAGCCGTCGGCGTCCGGCAGCAGGCGTTGCAGCACCTGCTCGAGCATCGGCCCGTCGGCGCCGCAGGCCGAACAGGAGCCAACTTCCTCGTGGTCGGTACACACCAGCACGCAGCTTTCTTCGCCGTCGGCGCTGAGCAGTGCCTGCAGGCCGGCATAGCAGGACAGCAGATTGTCCAGGCGCGCGCCGGCAATGAAATCGCCATTCAGGCCGATCAGGGCCGCGCTCTGGGTGTCATAAAAACTCAGTTCGTAATCCAGCACCGCATCGGCGTTGAGGTCGTGTTCCAAGGTCAGTTGTTCGGCCAGCAGGGCACGGAAATCCGCGCCGTCTTCGCCGGCAACCTGGGCCAGGACCGGCGGCAGTTCGGTTTGCGGGTTGATCGCCCAGCCCTGGTTGGCCTCGCGGTTGAGGTGGATGGCCAGGCTGGGAATGATCGCAATGGGCAGGCGAAAATCGATCAACTGGCTCTGCACCTTGCCGCCGGCGCGGAAGGTCACCCGCCCGGCCAGCGACAGATCACGGTCAAACCAGGGGGCGAGCAGGGCGCCGCCGTAGACTTCCACGCCCAGTTGCCAGAAACCCTGCTTGTGCAGCTCTGGGTTGGGTTTGACCCGCAGGCACGGGCTGTCGGTGTGGGCGCCGACCAGGCGGATACCGGCCTCCAGCGGCGCCCGTCGGCCGAGCTGGATGGCGATGATCGAGGAGTCGTTGCGGGTCACGTAATAGCGCCCGCCGGCTTCGACGGCCCAGCTCTGACGCTCGTCCAGGCGCTGGAAACCGGCGGCCTCCAGGCGTTGCGCGAGGCTGGCGGTGGCATGAAAGGGGGTTGGTGAGGCCTTGAGGAAATCGATCAGGCCTTGATTGAGCACGTCGCGCATACGGGACTCCGGGCGGTTGTGCGCGGAGTTTAACGGATTCCATCCGGCGATTGGCGGGCGCGTTTCAGCGCGTTCACCTGCCTTGCTGTAGCCCGGATAGCATCCGGGAGAAATACCGCGCAGCTCTTCCCGGACGGTGTCCGGGCTGCGCAGCGAGATGGCTTAGAACGGTGCCGGGCACTCAAAACGCAGGCGCTGGCCGGTTTGTGGGTGGCTCAGGGCGAGCATGCTGGCGTGCAGGCACAGGCGCGGGTAGGCGGCCAGGGCTGCGGGGTGGGCATACAGGCCGTCGCCCAGCAGCGGATGGCCGATGGAGAGCATGTGAACGCGCAACTGGTGCGAGCGGCCGGTGATCGGGGTCAGCTCGACGCGGCTGTAATGGCCGCAGCGCTCCAGTACCTTCCAGAAGGTCTGGGCGTGTTTGCCCAGCTCGTGGTCAACCACATGGCGCGGCTTGGTCGGCGGGTCGTAGCGTAGCGGCAGGTTGATGCTGCCACTGTCGGCGGCAGGCTCACCCCAGCACAGGGCGGTGTAGGCCTTTTCGGTTTCGCGGTCGTGGAACTGGCGCGACAGTTCGCGGTGGCTGTCGGCATCGCGGGCCAGCACGATGATGCCGGAGGTTTCCCAGTCCAGGCGATGCACGATGCGCGCTTCCGGGTAGCCGTTGTCCTGCAGGCGGGTGACCAGGCAATCCTTGTTGTCTTCGGCGCGACCGGGCACCGAGAGCAGCAGGGTGGGCTTGTTGATCACCAGCAGGGCGGCGTCCTGGTGGAGGATTTCAACATTTGACAGCGGCATGGAGGGTTCCGGAAAACGCAATCGACGACCTAGGTCGTCGATTGCTTGAAATATCCTGTAGGAGCCAGCTTGCTGGCGATAGTTTCAGCTCGCCAGGCACCGGCCATTCCCTACGGCTTGCTGCATTTCCCACATCCATGTGGGTCACAGCTGGCTCCTACAGTGCGGGTGCGTTAGCGATCGGGCAGGGTGATGTTCAACTCAAGGATCGAGCAACTGCCCTGATTCTCCAGGGCGACCTGGACTTGGTCCTGGTCGATGTTGACGTACTTGCGGATCACTTCCACCAGCTCTTTCTGCAGGGCAGGCAGGTAGTCGGGCTGGCTGCGCTGGCCACGTTCGTGGGCAACGATGATCGACAGGCGCTCTTTGGCGACTGACGCTGGGGTTTCCTTCGGCTTGCGCTCGCGAAAGAAGTCAAAAATATTCATTCACGGCCACCGAATAAGCGCTGCATGAGTCCTTTCTTCTGCACATCAAGGAACCGATGGGCAACTTCCTTGCCGAGCAGACGGTCGACGGCATCGCCATAGGCCTGACCTGCATCGCTTTGCTCGTCGAGAATCACCGGCACGCCCTGGTTGGAGGCCTTGAGCACCGCTTGCGATTCCGGGATTACGCCGAGCAGGCGGATGGCGAGGATTTCTTCAACGTCTTCGACGCCGAGCATCTCGCCCTTGACCACGCGCTCAGGGTTGTAGCGGGTCAGCAGCAGGTGTTCCTTGATCGGTGTTTCGCCTTGTTCGGCGCGCCGCGATTTGCTCGCCAGCAGACCGAGCATGCGATCCGAGTCGCGTACCGAGGAAACTTCCGGGTTGGTCACCACGATGGCCTCATCGGCGAAGTACATCGCCAGGTGGGCGCCGGTTTCGATGCCGGCCGGCGAGTCGCAGATGACGAATTCGAAGTTCTGCGCCAGCTCGTCGATGACCTTGCCGACGCCGTCTTTGGTCAGCGCGTCTTTGTCGCGGGTCTGGCTGGCGGCCAGCACGTAGAGGTTTTCCAGACGCTTGTCTTTGATCAGGGCCTGGGTCAGGGTCGCTTCGCCGTTGATCACGTTGACGAAGTCGTACACCACGCGACGCTCGCACCCCATGATCAGGTCGAGGTTACGCAGACCGACGTCGAAGTCGACGATCACGGTCTTGTGCCCGCGCAGGGCGAGGCCGGTGCCGATGGCAGCGCTGCTGGTGGTTTTGCCCACGCCGCCCTTGCCGGAAGTGACTACGAGAATCTTGGCCAAGGTGCTTTACCCCAAATGTCGATTAAACGGCAACATGATCAGCCCGAAAGGCGGCTTGGCGGGTGCCGTGTGTCCCTGAAAATTGGCCGCAGTATCCGTTAAAGGCGGGTGATGTTCAACACGTCAGCCGACAGGCTGACCTGTACCGCTTCGGCCCATAACGGCTCGCGGCGCAGGTCTTCGGCGACCTTGTACTGGCCGGCAATGGACAGTAATTCGGCGCCAAGTTGTTGGCAGAAAATGCGTGCCGTGCGATCGCCCTTGATCCCGGCCAGGGCGCGGCCGCGCATCGGGCCGTAGATGTGGATATTGCCATCGGCCAGCAGCTCGGCACCGGCGCTGACCGGCGCCAGTACGATCAGATCGCCGCCCTGGGCATACACCTGTTGGCCGCCGCGGATCGGTGTGGTGATGACCTTGCTTGGTCGGGCCACAGGTTCGGCGGGTTGCTCAGGCGCCTTGACCGGCTCCGGCTCGATCAGCCGCTCACGGGCACCGGAGGGCGGCAGCACGGGCAAATCGAGGGCCTGGGCGGCGCTGATCTGCTCTTCGCGGCTGGCGCGTACGGCCAGGGTGCGCAGGCCATGTTGGCGGCAGACGCTCATCAGGGCGGCCAGGTCGAGGCTCGGCTCGCCCTCCGGCAGCTTGTCCAGGGCCAGCACCAGGGGGGTGTTGCTGAAGAAGTTGGGCGCCTGGCTGACCTTTTCCGCCAGTTGCCGGTCGAGGCGCTGCAGGTCGTTGTGGCTCAGCTCCAGCACAGTGATGGCCAGCATGCTGCCCTTGAGTTGGAACACGGGATCTTGGTCGAGAAGGTCGGCTTGGCTCATGGTCTGCACAGAAGGACAAAGACGGCTGTCAGGCAGCGGCATCCGGTGGCTGTCGCCACGGAGCAGGGCGCGCTGCCAACGAAATAGGCGACGACTTATAGCGAGAACGCCGGTGGGCCGCAAGCCGGGCAACCTATGTAGAATGCGCGACCCTGTTTGTGATTCTGGAATCTGTAATGGAAGGCCCACGGTTTCGTGCCTATTTTCTTCATCCGCGATTCTGGCCGTTGTGGCTGGGCCTGGGTCTGCTGTGGCTGGTGACTCTGCTGCCGTATCGCGTGCTGCTGCGCCTGGGGCGTGGGCTGGGCGCGCTGATGTATCGCCTGGCGCGCTCGCGGCGGCAGATCGTCGAGCTCAATCTGCAACTGTGTTTCCCGCACATGTCCGAGTCTGAGCGCCGGCGCCTGGTGAAGGAGAACTTTGCCTCCACCGGCATGACTTTTTTCGAGATGGCCATCAGTTGGTGGTGGCCGGCCGAGCGCTTGCGCCGCCTGGGTCGGCTTGAGGGCCTTGAGCATCTGCAGCAGGCCGAGGCTGCTGGCCAGGGGGTGATTCTCATGGCCCTGCACTTCACCACCCTGGAAATGGGCGGTGGCTTGTTGGGCCTGCAGCGCGGCATGTATGGCATGTACCGGCCGCACAAGAATCCGTTGTTTGACTATGTTCAGCGCCGTGGCCGCGAGCAGCGTCTGCTCGGGGTGATTGGGCGCGATGATGTGCGCGGCATGCTCAAGGCCCTGCGTGCCGGTGGCGTGGTCTGGTACGCGCCGGATCAGGATTACGGCGCCCAGCGCAGCGTGTTTGTGCCGTTGTTTGGCGTGCCGGCGGCTACGGTTACCGCCACCAGCAAGTTTGCCCGTTTGGGCAAGGCGCGAGTGATCCCCTTTACCCAGCAACGCCTGCCCGATGGCCAGGGTTACCGGGTGGTGGTGCATCCGCCGCTGGCGGATTTTCCAGGGGACAGCGAGGAGGCCGATTGCCTGCGCATCAATCAGTGGGTCGAGCAGGCCATCAGTGCGTGTCCTGAGCAGTATTTGTGGGCCCATCGACGGTTCAAGACGCGCCCGCCGGGTGAAGCCAAGCTGTATAAGAAACATCACCGCTAAGCGCTTCTACACTTGCCAGGAAATGCCGGGACGATTTGATGAGCCAAGCCAGCAGCGCCAATAAGCAAGTGACCGGGTTGATCCTCTCGGGCGGTGGGGCGCGGGCGGCTTACCAGGTTGGGGTGTTGGCGGCGATTGCCGATTTGCTGCCGGATGCGGCCAAGAACCCGTTCCCGGTGATCGTCGGCACCTCGGCCGGGGCCATCAATGCCGTGGGCCTGGCCTGCGGGGCCTTGCATTTCAGTGAGGCAATCCGCCGCCTGACGGCGGTCTGGCAGGGTTTTCATACCCATCAGGTGTATCGCAGCGACTGGCCGGGGGTGTTGCGCCAGGCCGGGCGCTTTATCGGCCATAGCCTGCTGGGCCTGGGCGGCGATATGCCGGTGGCGCTGCTGGATAGCTCGCCGCTGCGCGAGTTGCTCGGCCGCGAGCTGGACTTCTCCGGGATTCATGCCGCCGTTGCCCATCGCCAGTTGCGCGCGGTGGCGGTGACGGCCTTTGGCTACGAATCGGGCCAGGCGGTGACCTTCTATCAGGGCCGCGGCAGCATTGATCCCTGGTTTCGCCATCGGCGGGTTGGCGTGCCCACCCGCCTGAGCCTGGAGCATCTGCTGGCCAGTGCGGCGATCCCCTTGATCTTCCCGCCGGTCAAGGTCAACCGCGAATACTTCGGCGATGGCGCGGTGCGCCAGTCGGCACCGATCAGCCCGGCCCTGCACCTGGGCGCCACCCGCGTGCTGGTGGTGGGGGTGAGTGGCAATCTGCAGGGCAGCGGAGCACCGCCGCAAGAGGTGCCGCGGGTACACAACCTGCGACCGCCGAGCCTGGCGCAAATCAGCGGGCATATGCTCAACAGCACCTTTATCGATAGCCTGGAGGGCGATATTGAGCTGTTGCAGCGCCTCAACCATATGAGCGGCCTGGTGCCGTCTGGCCTGCATCCGCGCGGGCTGGGGTTGAAGCCGGTGGAGGTTCTGGTGATTGCTCCCAGTCAGCCGCTGGATCAGATCGCCGCCCGCCATCGCCACGAACTGCCGAAAACCCTGCGCATGTTCCTGCGTGGGCCGGGCGCCACCAGGGCCAGCGGCGCCGGGGTGCTCAGCTACCTGTTGTTCGAGGCTGGCTACTGCGGCGAGCTGATCGAGCTGGGCTACCAGGATGCGATGGCGCGCAAGGATGCGCTGAGCAGCTTCCTCGACCTCGATAAACTGGGCGTCGGCACGCCGCTTCTCGATCCCCTGTCGACCCGCTGAGGCGTTGCTCGACGCTTACTCGCTGACCTGCAGCCGGCGCATTTCGCCGTACAGGTAACGCACCCGCGAGTATTCGAAGGGGGTATTCAACTGGCCGTATTTGAACGGCGTGACATAGCGCGTATCGATGGCCTCCAGCACTTTTATCTGCGGATGCTGGCGGCTGCTTTCGGCCACGTCGAGGTAGTTGAGGTTGTTGGCGGCCACAGTGTCGGCCAGCAGTCCCGTGCTATCGCGCAGGCTGGAGGGGCCGAACACCGGCAACACCAAATAGGCGCCGCTGGGCACGCCGTAATGGCCGAGGGTCTGGCCGAAATCTTCACGCTCTTTGGGCAGGCCCATGGCGGTGGCTGGGTCCCACAGGCCGCCGACCCCCAGCAGGGTATTGAACAGCAGGCGCGCGGTGGTGCGCATGGCCCGTTGGCCCTTCAACTGCAACAGGCTGTTGCCCAGGCTGGTGACATCGCCCAGGTTGCTGAAGACGTTGCTTACCCCGCGGCGCAGCGGCTTGGGGGTGACATACACGTAGCCCTGCACTGCCGGCAGCATGAGCCACTGATCGAGGCGATAGTTGAACTGATAGATGCTGCGGTTCCAGCGCTCCAGCGGGTCGTAGACCTGCATGGCGGCGCTGCTGGCGCTGACGAAGGTGTCTGGCCCGGCGACGAAGGTCAAGTCTTGCAGTGGCCGGGTGAAGCCTTCATCGGCGTTGTGGCTGGCTTGCTCGGCGTGAGCCAGGCCGCTGCCCAGGAGGAGGGCGGTCAGGAGCAGTCGCTTAACCACGGAAAAACTCCAGCATGGCGTCGGTGTTGACGCGGTAGTCGAGGTTGCCGCAATGGCCGCCCAGGGGGTAAACGCTCAGCCGTGGGCCGAAGGTTTGGCGCAGAAAGCTGAGATCGCCGGGGCCGAGGATCAGGTCATCGGCGTTGCTCATCACGGCAATTTTCGGCGTGTTGCTCAGGTAGCCCTGCAGGGCACGCAGGCTGACCTGCTGGTTGAGTTGTGCCAGCGATGCGCCCGGATGCTGGACCTGCCACATGGGCAACAATTGCTGCTCGGCGTAGCAGCGGAAGTTGCAGGCGGCGGCTTTCTGAAAGAGCGGAGTCAGCTCGGTGGCGTAGTTGAACTGTTGCTGGGGCGGGGTAATCAGGCCGCGCCGGTTGATCAGGTCGGAGGTGAACACGATGTCGGCCACCGAGAAGCGAAAGGCGCTGCCGATCAGCGCGGCCATGGCCGGGGTGCTCAGGCGCTCCCTGGAGTTCTGAAAGTCATGCAGCAGCGCCTGGTCGATTTCGATCCGACCCTTGTCCTTGAAGTAGCGCGCCAGCTTGTCGAACAGCAGATCAAAGGATGCCGCGCGGCCTTGCAACTGCAACTGGGCCTGGGACAGGCGGTCGAGATTATCGATTGAGGTCAGCAGATCCACTGGCGGGTTGAGCAGCAGCACTCGCTTGAAATTGAAGCCTTTGCGCTGTTCATCCAGTTGGCTGACAAAGGCGGCGTTGAGGGCGCCCAGGCTGTAGCCGGTGAGGTGGTAGGCGCTGACCTGCAGGTCGTCGTGCTGGGCCTTGATCGCCTCCATCACGCGGTACAGGTCTTGCGCATCGTCCCTGGAAATGCCCGGCGTGGCGCTGGTGGAGGCCGCCGTGATGAAGTCGTAGCTGGTCGGCGACGACAGTTGCAGCACATGGTAGCCGGCGCCGTAGAACAGCCTTTTCAGCGACTCGACCGTGCCGCTGGAGTAGGCCGCACCGGTGCCGGCGATAATAAAGATCAGCGGCGCCGGGCCGTCCTGGCGTGCCAGGCGATAGGGCAGGCTGCTGCCATTCCAGAAAATATCCGGCAGGCGCTTGGCGCCGTCGGTGTGCAGGTGCAGGCGGTAGTCGCTCTGCTTGATGTCCTCATCGTCCGGCACGCTCGGACGCAGGTTCGGCGGCGTGCCGCTGATGGTGGCCTCGAACGGATTGCTGATCGGGTAGCCGTAGGTGCTGGCATCGATGCGGGTGGCCTGGGCTGACGTGGTCAGAAACAGGCCGGCCAGCATGGCGGCAAGGCGGGTGAGCCGGAGCATGGGGCGATCTCGCTGGGTTGGAGTCGGCTAAGGGAGCATAGCGGCCGGGCGTAGGCAATGGGGCAACCTTGAACAAGGGACTATTTTTTAGCGATCTACCTGTTACAGCTTGCCCCCGTTGAGCGTGCCAAGAACGCCAGATGGTAGGCGTGCGGTTAGCCAAGGCTATGCAGTTCGGCGGCGTGCTGAGCGCCTTGGTCAATCCAGATCGCCAGCAAGCTGGCGCCTACAAAGCTGCATCCGCATAAGCAACAGGTAGCGGGCGCGTAGGCTATTTGGGGGGCTGGATTGGGGTTGCCGCCGGGTATGGCTTGCATCGCCCAGGGTGGCGGTTATCCTTGGCGGCGTTTTTGCCTTCTTGGAGTGGTTTTATGTTGCGCCCTGTACCGCTGATGCTGTTGCTGGTTCTGTCGTTGTGGTTGGCGGCCTGTTACGGCGTGCGTTTTGGTTTTATGGAAGATGGCCAGTGGGTGGGCGTTTGCGCCGAGGATGCCGGCCTTTGGCAATGCCAGGTGCGCGCCAGCCTGGGGCTGTTGATTCACTGGCGGGTGCTGGCCTGGGTGGCACTGGGCGCCGCATTGCTGGGGTTCTTGCTGCCGGGGCGCAAGGGTTCGCTGCTGGCCGTGCTGGCGCTGCTGTTCGCCTTGCCCGCCCTGGTGCTCTACACCGCCAGCCTGGCGGTGTTTGCTCTGGTGATCGCGGCGTTACGCCTGGTGCGGGCGCCGCGTTCGGTCTGAGGTTGTCGGGATAATTAGCGCACCCCAGACATCGCCCGCCCAAAGGCCTCAACAGCTAACGCAATGCTGTTCACTTAAGGTGCGACAGAGGTAGCCCGGATGAAATCCGGGAAGGAATTGGCAGGATAACCCGCGCCCCGGATTGCATCCGGGCTACAAAAATGCCGTTCACTTGGCTTAAGTGAACGGCATTGCAACAGGTAGCGGGGATGAGAAAAAAGGATGACCTTGGTCATCCCTTTTTTTGTCTTTATCCGCGTGCCAGGCGCAGGCTGCGCCATAGGGCGCCGAGCAGCAGCAGGCTGACAGCCGCCCAGCCAATGGCCTGCAAGTTGCCGAGGGTTTCTTCATACAGTTGCGGCACGATACCGGCGCCAACGAAGACCGCCAGCAGGGCGATTTCGCGGCGCGGTGCGGCCACCGGGCGGCACAGGTAGAACAGCGCCGGCAGCAGCAGGGCGGCGCTGGGGAAACTGCGGTAGCGGGCATCGAACACCAGCGCCAGCATCAGCACTGCGCCGGCAAAGCCGCTGGCCAGCAACCACCAGCCGGCTCGGGCCTGCAGCCAGGCATAGGCGCGCGCACGCCAGCCGCTGTGGCTGCCCAGGCTCAGGCTGGCGTGGGCCAGTACCAGCAGGTTCAGGCCGATCAGGGTGGCAGCCCACAGCCATTCGGCCAGGTAACGACTGGTGATCAGCGCCAGTTCGGCCCACAGGCCGATGCAGGCGGCGCCCAGGGCGGCCACGGGGGGTAGCAGCAAGGCGGCGCGGGTCGAGGCCGGTCGGCCGGCCAGCGCCAGGCTGGCGGCAAACAGGCCAAGGCTCAGGGCCAGCCACAACGGCCAGTGCGGAAGGTTGGAGACGGGGCCGGCGAGCACGCCCTTGTCCTGCCGGTCGGCATCGTAAAGTCCCCAAAAACCGCCAACGGCCCCTTCGCTGACGCGCTTCCAGGGTTGGTCGAAGGCTTCGATCAGGTTGTAGCGCCAGCCGTTTTGCTCGGCCATGCTGACAAACCCACGGATAAACTTGGCTTCGTTGACGCGGCTGGGCAGGGCGGTTTCGCGCTGGCGACCTTCGCTCGGCCAGCCGGTTTCGCCGATCAGGATGTCTTTCGGTGCAAAGCGCTTGCCGAAGGTGCGGCGCACCTCGCCGACGTGGGCGAGGGCGGCATCGATGCCGGTGGGGTCATCTTCCCAGTACGGCAGCAGGTGAATGGTGAGGAAGTCCACGGCCGGCGCCACTTGCGGGTATTGCAGCCAGAACTCCCAGACATCGGCATAGGTCACCGGTTGCTTGACCTGGGCCTTGACCTGCTGGATCAGCTTGACCAGTTGATCGCCGGTGACTTCCTTGCGCAGCAAGGCCTCGTTGCCGACGATCACGCCGTCCACCACATCCGGGTTGGCGTTGGCGCTTTTGATCAGCGCCTCGACCTCAATGGCGGTGTCCACCGGGTTGGCGCTGACCCAGGCGCCCAGCAGCAGCTTCAGGCCGTGCTTGCGCGCCATCTCAGGCATGCCTTCCAGGCCGGTCATCGAGTAGGTGCGCACGCACTGGAAACGCGTGGCCAGCAGGGCCAGGTCGGCGTCGATGCGCTCCGGGCGCAGGCTAAAGGGCTGGTCGAACGGCGACTGGTCCTTGTCAAACGGCGTGTAGGACGCGCACTGCAGCTTGTGGGTCGGGGTGGCGGCATCGGCCAGCAGCACCGGCTGACCAATGGCGTACCACAACCCGGCCAGGGCCGAGAGGGCGAGCAGGCTGGCGAACAGGTACGGCAAGACGGGGAAGCGGGACGTGGTGGGCATGGTCGGGTGCAGGTCTGAAAACGAAGGCGCGCATCTTAGCGGATTCGGCGCGCCGGTAGCAGCCTGCCGGCACGCGCAAGGTGGCCCTGGCGTTAGCTGTGTAGGTGCAGCCACTGGCTGATGGGATGGGTGGCGCCGGCAGCATCGGCCTGTTGCAGATGGCTCCAGAGTTTTTCGTGGAAGTAGAAGCCCACCGAGTTGCACAAGGGCTCCACCACCGCGAGCAAGCCACCCACGGTCAGGCTGCCGGTCAGTGCATAGCCAACGCTGAAGGCGATGCAGAAATGCATAAGGGTGAACGTGATGGTCTTGCACATGCTGCACCTCGGAATCTGGGCTGGAGCGACAGGTTCAGGGTAGGGGCTCATTGGTGATTATGAGAATCAATCTTGATTATGGCGCTGATAGCCATTGGCTAATCAGGCCCGTTGAGCGGCAGCGCCGATGCCGCCCGCGCTCGGCTATAGTTGCAGGCAGCCGCACCTGGCGGTTTGGTGGCTGGGTTTAGTGGGTTCGTCCCAGGGGAGTCTGTGTATGTCGGATGCCGGCGCCGGTGATCGGATCAAAATGCCCATCGCGCAACTGAGCATCGGAATGTACGTGGTGGAGTTGGATCGCCCCTGGAGTGAGACGGCGTTTTTGTTTCAGGGCTTTCGCATCCGTCAGCAACAGGAAATCCTGTTGCTGGGCGAGGTTTGCCAATACGTCTGGGTGGATGCCCGGCGCTCGGTCGGCATGCAGCGTCAGGTCGAGGAGAATCTTGCAGCAGCGGCTTCGGCCGAGCTGCAGCCGCTGATTGCCAAGGTTGATTTCAACCTGGAAATGCAGCAAGCCGAGCCGGCCTTTCACGCCGCTCGCGAGCAGTCCTTGCGCCTCTTGGCGGCGGTGCGTCTGGGCCATGAGCTGGACGTGGCGCAGGTCAAGGTGGTGGTCAAGGAATGTGTCGAGAGCCTGTTACGCAACCCTGGCGCCATGCTCTGGCTGGCGCGAATCAAACATCGCGATGAATACACCGCCGAGCATAGCCTGCGGGTCGCGATTTTCAGCATCGCCCTGGGTCGTGAGCTGGGCATGCGCCAGGGTGAACTGGAGCACCTGGGCTTGTGCGGCATGCTCCATGACGTGGGCAAGATCAAGGTGCCCGAGGCCATTCTCAACAAGCCCGGAGCCCTCACGCCCGATGAAATGCGCATCATGCAAAGTCACGCCAGCGAGGGGCGCAAGCTGCTGATGAGCAATGCGCAGGTCACGGCCGCGGCGGTGGATGTGGCCTTCTCGCACCATGAGCGCCTGGACGGACGTGGGTACCCGCGCGGCCTGGATGCGCCGCGCATTCCGCACCTTGCCAAGATCGTTGCGCTGGTCGACGCCTATGACGCGATCAACAGCGATCGCCCCTACAGCAAGGGCAAGTCCAGCCTGGAAGCGCTGCGTATCCTGTTTGATGCCAGTGGCAGCCACTTCGACGAGGCGCTGGTGAAGGTCTTCGTGCGGCGTATCGGCATCTACCCGCCGGGTGAGATCGTCGAGATGAGCAACGGCGAGGTCGGCATCATCATCGCCTGTTCGCCGTTGAGCAAACTCAAGCCCAAGGTCTTGCTGGTGCTCGATGACGGCAAGCAATTGGGCCGCGAGCGAGTGGTCGATCTGCAGGAAGCGCCCCTTGATCGCAGCGGCCGCCCGTACCGGATCAAGGAGGTTTACCCCAGTGGTGCATTCGACATTGATATTGAGGCGTATCGGCGCAAAGGCCTGGTGATTCCGGGGCATCTGTAACCTGCGACTTTGGTCGTGGCTACGACTAAGGTCGTCTTTCACCCAGGCTTCGGCGTTCTAGAGTGGACTCACCAGCAACCCGTGCTGTGGAGGACAACAACAATGAAAGACGACGTCTACGAGCGGATCGAAAAAACCCCCCAATTCAAGCAACTGGTGGCCAGGCGCGAGCGATTCGCCTGGCTGCTGTCGGCCATCATGCTGGGTCTGTATGTGACCTTTATTCTGCTGATCGCCTTTGCCCCGCAACTGCTCGGCACGCCGATCAGTGACGGCTCAGTGATGACCTGGGGGATTCCCATGGGCGTCGGCCTGATCCTCTCCGCTTTCATCCTTACCGGCATCTATGTGCAACGCGCCAACGGCGAGTTCGATGCCCTCAATCAGGCCATTCTCGACGAGGTGCGGAAATGATTGCGCGTCTATTGACTGCCTTGGGCTTGTCCGCGTTTGCCCCGCTGCTGTGGGCTGGCGAAGCCCTGACCGGCGAAGTGCAGCGGCAACCGGTGAACGTCTCGGCGATTGTCATGTTCGTGGCCTTTGTTGGCGCGACCCTGTGCATCACCTACT